>JAHJLO010000131.1 GCA_018821685.1 Patescibacteria group bacterium | reverse complement strand
TGAAATTATATCGACTGATAAAGCCCATATAATAAATATTAAATCTTAACTACGTTATTATAACTTAAATCCCGTTACTATTCTATAGGTCAGTGGAAAATACGATTCAATTCTTGTTTCCTTATAGAAATAAAAAAACACTCCGCCTTAACGGCGGAGTGTTTTTTTATAAGATTTAAACTCTGTTTACGTTAACAGCATTAAGTCCTTTTTGACCTTCAGCTACTTCGAAAGTAAGTTCATCACCTTCTCTAAGTTCATTAAATTGAACGTTTTGTAATTCATTTGCATGAAAGAAAAGATCTTTTTCTTGTCCTTCTTGTGTGATGAATCCGAAACCGTTGTTTAATCGAACGATTGTTCCTTTTTCCATAATTCTATAAGAGAATTAGCTTAATAACAGGGTGCCGTGAAGCAACCCTAGTCAAATACAAAACACTGTACGATAAACCCCGACTTAATTCTCTTACAGTTATGATTTGATTAGTGCAATAATAACATGTTCAATATGAGATGTCCAGCAAAAAATACCCAAGTTCAAGGATTAGTTGCAACACCTAAGTCTAATAATTAAGATTTAGGTAATATGAAAAACAAAGAAAAAGTGTAGTAGACTAAAACTTGCATAATTTAGTATACTATGGTATTATTTTATTCAAAGGTTCTTTTAAAAACAAGGTTTAAGCTAATGAGATGAACTTTTTGAGTATCAAAGGATGGTATTTAAAAAGTTCATCTCATTGGTGGGTGGACATAACCAATAATCTTTTAAAGGAGGCAACCGATGAAAAAATCATCGCATCCCGAATTAACAGCAAGTGGAGTTCTTGGAACAATCGCAAAACTTGTTCGACTCGTCGATATTGATTGGTCTTACTGGCAATGCCCAACGAATAATGTGACAGCACGTCGAAATCTCGCTGAGTATCTAAAAGCGGGCTGTCCCAAGGTCAACACCGACGGAGAGTTGGTTACAAACCAACTGTCCGAAGGTCACGAACTGGCATCTCTCATTCTCCGTGACGATTTTTTATCGCCCGAGGATGTTGCAAAAGTCTATGGTTGGAATTACTCCAACGAGCAGTTGGAGAACTTTAATGAGACATTGCCTGAGTTTGATGAACTGATGTGGCTCAAAAACAACGGGTATATGCTCGTAGCGGGACCGTCAACAGAACTTAACCTCTTGCAGGTTCGTGACCTCGACAACCAACTCTTTTATTCAAAAACAGAAGTTTGGTATGTGGAGGACAAACACAAGTTTTCCAGTGATGACAAAGTCACCGCAGGTCAGTGGCTTGCCGTCCGTAAAGAAGCAGTTCCAAACTCTTTCGGTAAGAATTGGAGCGAACAACAGGAACTTATCAAGGAAATTGAGTATGTTCCGAATGCTTCTGAGGTCAGCTATGCCATTACCGTCTATTACAAAGTTCGTAGCATTTATCTGCTTCGTGGTAAATATGTCAGAACTTCTTCGGTAGATGCGGACGGCCACAGTGTCCACGTCGGTAACTTTGACGAGGAAGGTCTCGTTGTCGGCGGCTACTGGGGTGGCGGTCGCGGTGGCTTTCTTGGGGTGTCCTCTGCTCGGAAATGAACCTTGATTACTTGAAGACTTGAACTTTTTGACTTCTTGAAACTTGAAGTTCGCGAAGCGAACTCGCCGAGTTATCCACATAGGATAACTCGGTTTTTTTATATAAAAAATTAAAATTTTAAAACTAATATGTTAAAATAACTAAACTTGCTCGTGTAGATACGACTACGGTTTTATCTCGCAAGTGTTTCTGCTTGAAACATTGCTAGAGTATCTATGTTTACGGATATAGGTAGAATGCAATTCAAGATAGGGATTTGATTTCTTGTCTATTTCTAATAGAGATTTCTATTTTTTAGAATACTCTTAAATAAAATACAGGAATAAGAAGATACTTTATAACCAATAAAGACCATTCTCAAATTCCAGTGCCACGGATAGAGATAGACATATTTCTGCGGACGGCAACAGTGTCAACGTCGGTAACTTTGACGAGGAAGGTCTCAATGTTAACAACTACTGGGATGACAATCGCAATGGCTATCTTGGGGTGTCCTCTGCTCGGATATCAAGTCTTTTACAAAACACTTCTAAAAAATAGAAGTGTTTTGTCTTAATTTTTAGTCTGTTTTATCCAACCACCTAACATCC
>JAHJLO010000060.1 GCA_018821685.1 Patescibacteria group bacterium | reverse complement strand
TCTTTTACTTTCCTCTTTATTTTAACATTTTGACCTGTAATCATAGTCAGAAACCAAGTTGAGGCTATTACTATAACAGAAGATGTGTCAAAAATCGATATATTTTTTATTATGTATTGATAATTCAGCACAATCAAAATAAAAGTAAACCAACCTAATAAAAGTTTTATAGTTTTTTTAATTTTTTTCATACAAGGTTAATTGATTTTTTAAAGTATAACAAAATTGTAACGTAATTAACATTTACTTTTCGTGCGACATTGACAACTTAGTCATATTTTGTTATATTCTACGGTGTAGAAAGCCTATAGGAGGCTTTTAGTTCTTTGAGTAATTATACTCTCAACCCCTTTTCAACAGAGGTAACCGTAATGACCGTAAAGACCAAAAAGGCTGTCGTTCCTTCGCAGGAACAGAGGGTTGCGGTTCTTGGTCCTTTCAAGAAGGAGTGTAAGAATAGCGATTGTAAATGCTATACTTCCTGCACTCGCTGTGCTTGATTTCCAAGAAATTCGCAAAAAACATCAAACGAGGAGGTCAGCAAGACCTCCTTTATTTTTTCACAAATATAAGGAGAGGATTATGTATCGTTTATCAAGATGGTGTAAATTTTTTGAGAAAGGAAATGTCGTTGCTGTTTTTCACTCTTTAACTTTTGACCTGCTTTTCCTTGATGGAGATGTGGGTGGTAAATTAAAAGATTTATCAAATTCGGTTTTGAGCGAATTATCTTTTTGTGAAATTATCGGAGACGACATCTTTGATTTACTAAAAGACAATTCTTTGATTGTTTCTGATGTAGAAAACGATTTGGATAAATTATTTTCACTCAGAAACGAGATGAAAAAGGAAGTTAAGTTAAATATGCTCTATCTTCTTTTAACCGATGGTTGCAACTTGAAGTGTCGCTATTGTTTTGAGGATACACCAGAGACTTCGGGTGTGTTTATTCCTAAAAAGATGTCTTTGGATTGCGTAAAGCAGTCCATTGATTATTTTGCAAGACTTCTGAAAAAACACGGTTCGGCAGGTGGTCAAAAAATAATCCATCTATATGGAGGAGAGCCGATGTTAAATCCTGAAGCCGTGAAAATAGCTATTTCGCATAGCCAAAAACTCAAATCAAAAGGGCAACTCCCAAAAGATTGTGAAGTGGCGATTGTAACAAACGGGACTTTGGTTGATGATGAGTTCGCTAAACTTTTTGCAGAAAATGGCGTAACTGTCGGATTATCTCTTGATGGTCCAAGACGCATCAATAATGCCTATCGTATACCTCAAAATGGGACGACAGATGTTTTTGCAAAGGTTGAGGGTTGTTATAATCTCTTGAAAAAACACGGTGTTAAAATCGGTTTTTCTTCAACATTGTCGCCAGAAGTGGTTGATAATTTTGAGGAGGTTTTGAATTTCTTCGTTAACGAAATTGGGATACAAGATGGTATTTGTTTTAACATCTTACACTACAACCCGAGAATAAATGTTGGCGAAAGATATTTCCAAGAAACTGCAAAATCTCTAATTCGGGCGTTCAAACTTTTTCGTGAAAAAAGTATATATGAAGAACGAATGATGAGAAAAGCAAAGGCATTTGCTTTCAAAAAACCGATTTTTTGCGATTGTGGTGTTAATGGCGGGCAGATTGTAATTGCTCCCGATGGAAAAGTTGGTGTTTGTCAGGACTTCGTTAAGCCAAGAAAGTATTTTGGAGACGAATTAACTCAAAACCCTGATTACGACCCTTTTGAAAGTGGTTTGTATGACGGCTGGAAAAATCGCTCACCATTTTTTATGGAGCAGTGTTACGATTGTGAAGCAATTGCTCTTTGTGGAGGAGGTTGTCCTGCAAGCATTGAGTTGAGGACAGGAAGTCGTTGGGATATAGACGACAGAGTGTGTCCTCACAGCAAACAAAGTCTTGAATGGTTGATTTGGGACACATACGATAATATAAATACTTGAAAGCACTTCGGAGGAGTGTTAAAGTTATAGGGTAAGTTTAGTAAAAACTTACCCTATTTTTTATGCAACCAAAAATAAAATTTAAGATTAGTGTTAAAAAAGATATTGATACCTTATTGGCGTTTACAAGAGACGCTAATTTTGATGGTGGTGAAAACTTGAATTGGGCTATTTTTAGAAAATACCCCCAATTAAAAAAACACTACGACAATAATAAAATAACCAACCAAAAAGAGTTGGAAAAATTTATCAAGGACAAATACAAAAAAGAAAAAGAAATAACTGAAAAGAATTTAAGTATTTACGAAAAGAATTGGAGAAAGATTGAAAGTAAGTTTTTTAAGTTATCCGATGAATTATTTGAAAAAAAATACTGGACAAAAGGAAAATACACAGCATTTCCTACAATCTGGGGAATGTTTCCGAGATTTTTAGAAGATAAGACTTTTCAAGTTCCTTATAAATACAGAAAAAAGAAATATGTAAATGTTGTGATTGCTCACGAGTTGTTACATTTTGCTTTTTATGAATATATTTTTGATAAGTATCCAAAATATAAAGCAGATAAATATAATTTCTTGATTTGGAATACTTCTGAGATTTTTAATGAAATTACACAAAATTCTCCAAAATGGTTAAAAGTTTTTGGTGTAAAAACTATGGGCTATCCTATGCACAAGAAAATCGTAAAAAAACTTGAAAAAAAATATCACAAACAAGAGGATATAAACCGAGACGAATTAGTTGAAGATATTTTGAAAGAAGCGGAAAGTATAAAAATGTAATTTGTTGCATCTTTATACAAATAAAAAAAGTTCTTTAAAATACCATTTGTAGCTACCTTGTTTGGAAATAATATCGGCTGTGAATATAAGACCGCTATTGGAACAGGGCGTGAATGTTCACGTCAGGTCGGTATTATTAGCCCCTTAACTTATAGAAATATGAAGAAAGGAACATTAAAGTCTGGTACGAAAGTCCGAATTTCAGGACAGTATGAAATAATCAACCGATTAGGGAAACCTACTAAAGTTGAGCGTACTGTTGTTGCGGGAGAACCTCTTCCGCCTACACCGAAAAAAGGGCAATCGTATCGACTGAAAGACAAAACTAAACATTAGTTTTGTCGGCTACCCAATTCAGGGTAGCCACAAATGGTATTTTAATTATTTATCGCTAATTGTATGTTTTGTATTGAATTTTTGATATAATCCTTATTGTTAACAAGTTCTGAAAGCCAAGCAACTGGGTCACAGAGCGTAAAAAACTAAAAAAATTATAAACGCACCACATCTATAAGATGTGGTGCGTTTATAATTTTTTTAGTTTTTTAGAAAAGCAAACAGTTTTGCTTTTCGGCGATTTGTGAAGGCGGAGCGATGTTTTTGTTTCCAACTGAAACAAAAACCGCGAGCCGAGGACGACAAACACTTAGATATTTTTGAGTCCGGAGGATGAAAAAAATATTTAGTGATTTGTGTCCACACAGATTAAGTGTGCGGAAGCACACAATATTTCATAAAAAGGTGGCTGACACCATTTACATCCATAAAAAGGTGGCTGACACCATTTACACACCATTTACATCATAAAAAGGTGGCTGACACCATTTACCACCATTTACACCAAGAAAAGCATTGATGGTATCTTCTGCTGTCATCGTGCTTGTTACGGTTGCAAATTGCATTCCTGTATAAATATCTACAAAAGTTCGTTGATACTTACGGATATTATCTTTCCATACATATTTAGCATCCATTTGGACTACCTCTCCGGGAGCTTTAGGAATAACAACTTCTTTTAATGGTTTATACCATTGTAGTTTCTTTTGCGGTCTTCTAATTAAATCTCTTTTTTTGTAAAATCTGTAAATCGCTGTTGTTGAAATATCAATATTAAATTTTCTTTTAACTAATAAGTTCATTTTTCTAGGTCCATAATTAATTAGTAATTTTTGTTCATGAATAAACGTTTTTATTTCTCCTTTGATTTTAGTTTGAGGGTGTTCCTTTTTTGGAATGTATATTCTCGATCCTTTGTCTTTTTTT
Source organism: Patescibacteria group bacterium (assembly GCA_018821685.1). Lineage (GTDB taxonomy): Bacteria > Patescibacteriota > Minisyncoccia > Phycocordibacterales > UBA12079 > UBA12079. The sequence continues at coordinate 1,232 of JAHJLO010000060.1, read as the reverse complement.
CTCCATTTGTAATATGTTTTTCTTGAGATTAAATACAAATCACAAATTTCATCAACTGTTTTACCAGCTTTATCAACTAAGAAATACCACTTTTGTCTAATTTTTATAGGATATGCTGGTTGTTGTTTTTTGTTTGCCATATTATTATTTAAAGCTTTTGATTTTTAAATTAAGATGATTAACCTTTGTCACCCCAATCTATCATATTTGTCACCCCATAAGGTTAACTCTACAAGGTGTTGACATAATACTTTATTATTGGTATCATATTAATGTAGTTAGAAAAAGGTTCTAACTATCCTAAGTCGTAAGGTTTACGACAAAGTTCTTTGCAAAGAGGTTTACATTATGGCTATGACAGAAGCACGGCGTAACGAAATCGCGTATCTTTATATTCTCGCTAAGATTCGTAGGGAGGGAGTGAGTTCACTCAACCCTAACAACATCAAGCGAGAACTTGGCAATTCTGCCAAAGAAGTCGGCATCACCATTGAGGAAGCAATGGAGTTTACTCACAATCTAGTGCTTCCACTCATTAAAGAAGCATTTCCTATGCCGAAAGAAGAAAATGAAAGTGAGGACGTTCATATTCCTTAAACCTCAATCTACTGAATAAACCAAAAGGTGGAACTGCTTAGTTCCCTAAAAGGGTAATTCTGGCTCCTCTAATTTTTAGAGCAAGCGGAGAACAAGAACCTCGCCTCAAGTTTATTTCAGTCCATATAAGCCCTGACTTCGGTCGGGGTTTTTTTATTACATTAAGCCAAGGTTTGGAGGTTTTGAATAGAATTTTTGATGTAGTCTCTCTATGATATCAGCTTTGAAAGCCCTGCTCTTTGATCACTATTTAGAGCACTAGTTTGAGTTCTTGAAAAGGGTTATAATAAATATCATGGAAAATTTTTTTATAAAACATAAAGAAGAAATATTAAACGCCTTAAAAGAGAAGGCTTCTTCAAAACTATCAGGGAATCTAACTTTGGTTGAGGGTTTAATATTTGCTGATATACAAAAAGATCCTAAAAATATTACTATTGGAGGTAATCAAAGAATTCCAATGATTGCTGTAGTTGATAACGAAACAGGTTTAGTTCATAATTTTGCATTGAAAGTTTTATTACCTAATATTGAAATATAATATTATGGATAATAAGACAAAAAACGAAGAGACATTCAAAATTGATAATAGAAATATTTCTGCTATGGATGCAAAAGATTATACTGATAAAAAG
>JAHJLO010000122.1 GCA_018821685.1 Patescibacteria group bacterium | reverse complement strand
GAGGGAAAAGTATCAACAACTCTACGGAGCAATCCGGGACGCAATCCTTATTGCCGACACGGATCGGCAGATCATCGAGTTGAACTCTGCTTTCAGCGACCTCTTTGGGTACACGTTGGACGACCTCAAAGGCAAACAGACATCGGTGATTTATGAAAATGAATCGGAATTCAGACGTTTGGGCGAGTTGATTCGGCAAGATGCCAATAAGGACGAGAGCAGAGTTTACACCATTCATTATCGAAAGAAATCAGGCGAAGTGTTCTCAGGAGAGACCGCGGTCTTTATGGTTTATAACGCTGAGGGAGACGTAAGTGGGTTCATGGGACTGATCAGGGATATTACCGAGAAAGAGAGTCTGGAGCGACAGCTTGCATATGCCCAGAAGCTTGAGTCCATAGGCCTTCTGGCTGCTGGTGTTGCCCATGAGATCAATACCCCCATTATGTATGTGTCCGGAAATATGGATTTCCTCAAAGGTGCTTTTGAGGGCATGTCACAACTTATTGAAAAACAAAAAGAACTCCATATTGCTGTCGGAAAAAATCAAGACACAACCTTTTTGTTGTCTGACATAGAGAAAACAAGAGAGGCAGTTAAACTTGACGTCCTGCTGGAGGAAATACCCCAGACAATCGCCGATATTAAAGAAGGTCTTGATCGCGTTTCACTCATTGTGCAGGCTATGAAGAAGTTTTCTCATCCTGGCATGGGAACAATTAAACCGACAGACGTCAACGAGGCAGTGGAAAACATCATTACGATAACCAGCAATGAATGGAAACACACCTCAAAGCTGGTAAGGGACTTTGCAAAAGGTCTTCCTCTTATCGAGTGCGTGCCAGGAGACTTCAATCAGGTCATTCTCAATTTGTTGGTTAACGCTGCTCATGCCAACTCTTACATGGTCAAAGAGAATGGGAGAGGAACCATCACCGTTTCCACAGCCTTAACCGGCGAGTTTGTGGAAATCTGCATCAGCGACACGGGCACGGGTATCCCGGTGAAGAATGAATCAAAAATTTTTGATCCTTTCTTTACAACAAAAGAAGTGGGGAAGGGAACCGGGCAGGGACTGTCCATGGTCTACACCATCATGAAAAATCATGGTGGTACAATCACCTTTAGCTCAGAAAAAAACACGGGTACAAGCTTCTCCCTTCGGTTCCCCATAAAACAAGCTGGCCAAAACCAATCTTCCTGATCTCAAAAGCAGCAACAACAAAAGTTATGTATCACTATAAACATATCTAGCGCTCTCCAGCGAGGCATGGTATAATTTTTAATGTTTATACTTATGACTTGGTCAAGAAAACCAGAACTGAAAAGCCGACCTTTTTGCATGGCAAGTATCCTTGCGATAGGATGCTTCATATATTTTCTGAGCCCTGTTACCGGCATGGCACAGCCCACCTCCAGACCACTCATGTCCGCCTCGGAATATGACTATCCTCCGTTTGCGCTAGTCAAACCGGACGGAAGCGCGGATGGCTTCTCAGTGGATTTGTTGCGAGCAGTGGTCGAGGAAACCGGTATGGAGATCGAATTCGCTGTCGGGCCCTGGCACGAGATCAAGCAGGAGTTGACTGACGGCAAGATTGACGTGTTGCCCTTGGTCTCCTACTCGGATGAACGAGCGAAATATTTTGATTTTTCCGCTTCGTATTTGCGCATGCATGGAACGATTTTCGTCAGAGAAGGCAACAAGGAAATCAAGGACGAGAAAGACCTGAAGGGGAAAAAAGTCGCGGTGATGCGTGGGGACACGGCCCATGAATACGCAATCGAGAGCAATCTTACTGACGAGCTCGTGCTCACGCGGTCCTATGATGAGGCATTGCGGTTGCTTTCAAAAGGAAAGTGCGACGCGGTGCTGATTCAACAAATTGTCGGATGGCAGCTGCTGAAAAAAATGGGAATCACAAATCTTGTTGATGTCATGGATTTCGACTCGACGAGCTTGAAGCCTCAGGGAAAGCCACTCCTAGGTTTCGAACAGAAGTTCTGTTTTGCCGTCCATCAAGGAGACAGTGAGCTTCTCTCTAAACTGAACGAGGGATTGGCTATTGTCATCGCAGATGGAACCTACGCCTCCCTGTATGACAAGTGGTTCGGGCCGATCCTTCCGTCTCCCTCGCCTTCGGCAAAAGAAGTGCTGCGCGTTGCATTGTTTATTATCATTCCGATTGTCATTTTGATCTGTATTATCGCATTGTTCTTGATGAAGAGGGAAGTTCGCAACAAGACCGCGATCCTGAGAAATGAAATTTTCGAACGCACTCAAGCCCAGCTGGAATTGAACGACGAGAAAGACCGGTATACCTCTCTGTTTGAAGCGGTTATGGGCCCTCTTCTCGTCGCCGACGCCGACACTGGGATTATCGTGGAATGCAACCATGTGGCAGAGGCTTTTTTTGGCAGGTCCAGGTCCGGACTGGTCGGGCTTCATCAAAGCGAATTGCATGTCGATGCTCAAGGACTTCCCGAACGCCGTGCGCTGACGCAGGATTTCAAGAAAGCGAAAGTTCTGCCAGGAAAGGTGGAGGAGGTTTTCCTGCGTTGTGCGGACGACAATGTCCTGTTGGTCGCCATCAAGGCCAAGACGTTTCGGTATCATGGGCAAACTCTTCAGTTGGGGATATTTCGTGACATCACCGAGGCCTGGGAAGCCGAGCAGGCTTTGCGCAAGAGCAAGGATCTCTATCAGACATTGCTGCAGGGATTGCCTGACATCATCATGCGCTTTGACCGCGAGGGGCGGCATCTGTTCGCGTCCGAGAAGGTTGAGAAACTCGCGGGGATTTCAGTTGAACAGTTTATCGGTAAGACCCATCGTGAACTGGGCTTTCCCGAGGAACAATGCGATTTTTGGGAAGCGAGCATCCGGCAGGTCTTTGAAATGGGTAGGCCGGTGATCTCGGAATTTACCTTTGAGGGTCTGGTTGGGACCATTGTTTTTGACTGGCGGCTGCTTCCAGAGACAGACAAACAGGGCGCGGTCCTATCCGTTCTTTCCATCAGCCGTGACGTCACCGAGCATCGTCGGCTCCAGCACGACTACCAGATATTGTTCGACAAAATGCTGGACGGCTTCGCTCTTCACGAGATCATTTTCGATGCAGCGGGCAAACCCGTGGACTACCGCTTTCTGACCATCAATCCAGCCTTTGAACAATTGACCGGGATTTCGACCGAAGCAGTTGTCGGCAAAACGGTTTTGGAGGTCCTTCCGAACACGGAACCATATTGGATAGAAACCTATGGACAGGTGGCCCTGACCGGAACTCCGACGGTTTTTGAACAGTATTCCAATGAGTTAGAAAAGCATTTCATCGTGACGGCGTTTCTGGCAGCTCCGAATCAATTCGCATGCATCTTCCATGATATAACCTCCCTCAAAAAGGCGGAGGAGGAGTTGATG
>JAHJLO010000130.1 GCA_018821685.1 Patescibacteria group bacterium | reverse complement strand
GTGCGACTGGCATGGCCAGTGAACTGGAGGTGAGCGCTATGAAGCGCAAATCCTAACCCGGGTCCCTGACGGAGGGAACCCGACACCGAAGAGGCAAGGGCGGTGGTCCGGATAACCGGGCCTGGACCGATGGTGCATTCCCCGGTCCGCCCGCGAGGGGTCGTCTGGTGGAAGCCATAGGTGTGTGACCGTGTCGAATGCAAATGAAGCGCCGTAAGGCGCACGTGGCGGGTGAGTCGGCGCCCAGCGACGAAGCCCAATATCCGTCGGAGCCGCGTGCGTAGTGGCGACGGGATGGTCACAAAGCTCACTGGTCTTACCCAGCGAGATCTGTTGGGCCCCGCGTAGCAGTAGGCGGTAGGCCGGAGGACGAAAGGACGAAAGCCGATGACCCAGCAGAAGTCAGAGGACTGCACTGTACCAGAAGGCCGTCGAAAGTCGGCTCCAACCCGAGGAACCGAGCGCCTCGGGGGAGGGAAAGCGGTCCCGGTCAACCAAGAGTCGTGGCAGCTCAGACTGCCCTTCGCAACAGCAGATCATCTCACGGCCAAGGGCGTGAGGGCCAACGATGGAGCGGAGATGGGCCCACCCACCTCTGTGACACACGAGGCGCCGAAGGCGAAGGTCACGACGGGAAACGTCACGGCCGCAACGATGGAAGAGTTAGTGGAGCGGTTGGTTGTCGCGTTTGATCACGTGGCCGCCAACAAGGGAGCCCCTGGCCCCGACCGGCAGAGCATCGACGATGTGCGCGAGCACCTCGACGAGATTCTTCCGAAGCTGGCCGACGCGCTTCTCTCGGGGACCTACCGGCCGGGCATGATCCGGCGGGTCTGGATACCCAAGAGCGGCGGCGGTCAGCGTGGGCTCGGCATCCCCAACGTGATTGATCGCGTGGTTCAAGAGGCGACTCGTCAGGTGCTCGAGCCCCTGTACGAGCCGACTTTCCATCCGAGCAGTCACGGGTTTCGCCCAGGCCGTAGCTGCCATACGGCGATCGCGGAGGCGGTGCAGTATCTGGAGATGGGTTGTGAGGTGGTAGTCGATCTCGACGTGGAGAAATTCTTCGACGAGGTCTGCCACCAGCGGATGTTATCGCGACTCGCCCAGCGGGTCTCGGACAGCCGCATCCTCGCGCTCGTCTCCTTGATGCTCAAAGCCAAAGTGATCATGCCGGATGGCGTGGTGGTGAGCACGGACGAAGGGGTTCCGCAAGGAGGCCCTCTGTCCCCACTGCTCAGCAACATCGTGTTGGACGAGCTCGATCAAGAGCTCAGCCAGCGCGGGCATCACTTCGTCCGCTACGCGGATGACGTGAACATCTACGTCCGCACCGAGCGTGCGGGCCATCGGGTCATGGCAAATGTGTCCCGGTTCATCGAGAAGCGCTTGCGCCTCAAGGTGAACCAGGCCAAGAGTGCCGTGGCCCGTCCGGAGGAGCGGCACTTCCTCGGTTTCAGCCTGCGAGTCGATTCGTTGGCGTCATCGGTGGAGGTGTCGTTGTCGAAGCGGTCCCAGGATCGCATCAGGCGCCGAATCGTTGAGCTGACGCCGAGAAACTGGGGCAACTCCCTGAGGCGTTGCATCCAGAACCTCAACGCGTACCTCAACGGTTGGTTCGGCTTCTTCGGGATCTGTACGGCAGAAATGGAGCGCACCCTCCAGACGCTTGACGCGCACATCCGTCGCCGGCTGCGCGCGATACAGGTCAAGCACTGGAAGCGCAAGCGGACCATCGCTCGCAAGCTGACCCAGTTGGGCGCTCGTATCAAAACAGCGTGGCGCTGCGTCTACGCGGGACGCAAGTCCCTGTGGACACTCAGCCACGACCCGGTGGTCGATCGGGGACTCCGCAACGCGTATTTCGCCGAACGGGGCCTCGTCTCTCTCGCCGGACTGTTGCGAACGAAGCTCAGCACCATTGATGCCCCCGTGCAACTCGAGTTGCAGTGGGGATAGGACGAGGTCGTGATCCGGCCGGCGCTGGGGGTGATAACCCAGTGTCCCGAAGAGCCGGATGTGAACAGCACTTGTCCGGTTCTGTGAGAGCCGGGGGCGGGTAACTGCTCCCGGCTACTCGATGTGCGACTGGCATGGCCAGTGAACTGGAGGTGAGCGCTATGAAGCGCAAATCCTAACCCGGGTCCCTGACGGAGGGAACCCGACACCGAAGAGGCAAGGGCGGTGGTCCGGATAACCGGGCCTGGACCGATGGTGCATTCC
>JAHJLO010000059.1 GCA_018821685.1 Patescibacteria group bacterium | reverse complement strand
ATGGAAATAGAGAATAAAAAAACAAAAGTAGCTATAAATGGTTGTGGTCGCATTGGACGAGCTTTTTTGAAGTTAGCTATTAAAAATGAAAATATTGAAATTGTAGCTGTTAATGATTTGGGCAGTTTGGAAAACATTGCCTATCTTTTAAAATATGATTCGGCTTACGGGAAGAGTGGTTTAGATATAAAAGTTGAAGAAAATCTTTTGGTTATTGAAGGTAATAAAATTAAATATTTGAGTGAAAGAGACCCGATGAATTTACCTTGGGGCGATTTAGATATAGATATTGTGATTGAATCAACTGGGATGTTTGCGAGCTATGAAAAATCTCAAGCTCATATTGATTCAGGAGCAAAGAGAGTCGTGATTACAGCTCCAGTGAAATCAACTAATAGTAATGATACCGATGCTCCTGATTATAGTAAAGTTGAAGGAGAAACAATTTTAATGGGAGTTAACGAGGATAAGCTGAAGGTTTGTAAAATTAGTTCAAACGCTTCTTGTACAACTAACGCAGGAAGTCCTGTTTTAGAAATTTTAAAAAATACCGTTGGCATTGAAAAAGCGATGCTGAATACGGTTCATGGATATACATCAACTCAAAAAATAGTAGATGGTCCTAATGAAAAAGATTTTAGAAAAGGCCGTGCAGGAGCTCAAAATATTATTCCTTCTACAACAGGAGCTGCTGTTGCAACAACTTTAGTTATGGAAGATTTAAAAGATAAATTTGATGGAATTTCTGTGAGAGTTCCTGTAATTTCAGGTTCTATTATTGATATTACTTTTATTTCTAAAAAAGATACTAGTGTGGAAGAAATAAATGAAATTTTGGAAAAAGCTAGCAAAGATTCAAGGTGGAAGGGAATATTTACTACCAATCGAGAACCAATAGTCTCCTCAGATATTATTGGAAATAGCCATGCTTCAATTGTAGATTTACCTTTTACTCGGGTAGTCGATGGGAACTTAGTTAAAGTGTTAGTCTGGTATGACAATGAAATGGGTTATACAAATATGTTAATGAAACATGTCGAAAAAGCTGGAGAGAGTTTGTAAAATTTAAGTCTTAAAAAGAGAATGTCATTAAATCAAAATAAAAAGTTAATTCAAATAACAACAGCTATTTTAATAGTGTTTGTTTTGGCTGTCGCTTTTTATTCCTTATTTATTTTTGATAAAAAGATTGTCGATGAGCAAAAAAATTTAGCTTTTAATTTACCAAAAGAAAGTTTTATTCTCGATGAAGAAAACGAAGTTGTCATGGAATGGACCGATGAAAATGTAGGTGAAGATTTAATAATTCAGTCTGATAAAAAAACATATTTTGGTATAAACGAGTCTGATATTTATTTTAGTATTTCAAACGATAATGTAGAAAATCAAGAAATTAACTTACGTTTTTTGTTTGGAGATAAGGACGCCAATCTTATTGATATTTTTAGAGTTACAGAAGTCGTAATAAACGGACAGAAGAGTAGCCAGGAAGAAAAATTGATTCAATCGCCGACACAAACTTTTGTTTCTAAAAAAGAAATTCCCAAAGATTTTAAGCAGTCAATTTATTTAAGAGATGAGGTTAAGACAAATACAACAAATTATTATCATGCAATTATTAAATATCCCACGAATAGTAAAGGGGAATTCTACGTTGAAGCTATCGGAAATAAAGGAGCCTACGGTTTACTCGATCCTTGGTATGATTCCTCTGGTTTGGTAGGTTACTGGTCTTTTGACGGGCCTGATATGGATTGGTCTTCTACAACCGCTGAAGTATTAGATAGAAGTGGTTGGGGAAACAATGGGGATGCTGTCAACGGACCATTTCCTGCTATTGGAAATACTGGGCAAGCATTAAATTTTGATGGAAATAATGACTATGTTGATTTAGGAAGTGATAATTTAGAATGGTCGGGGGCTTTGACTGTCTCTTCTTGGCATGAAAGAAGCGAAAAAGATCTTGTTTCTGCAGACGGTATAGTTGGTAATTGGTATTGGAATTCTGATGCTAATTTAAAGAGGGGTTGGGTACAAAGATATTTTATAAATACTGGTGATTTAAAATTTATTATAGAGCTCACTGATGGGGTTACTGTCCAAGAAAAAAACCTTTCTTTTTCAGACACTGGAATTCATGAATGGTATCATGTTGTTAGTAGCTTTGACCCGTTGGATCGAACCGTAAAAATGTATGTAAATGGAGTCTTAGTAGATAGTGTTACCGGGACAGCTGGTTTTGATCAAATTGCTTATGATTCTCCTAATTCAATGAAAATAGGACATAGCCCAGTAAATTCAGGTTATTTTCCTGGAAAGATTGATGAGGTTGCTATTTTCGACAGGGCATTATCAGAGGAAGAAATTGTCGATTTATATAACTTAGGAAACAGAAGATTGAAAATCAATACTAATAATAAAAACCGTCTAACTTCTGGTTTGGTCGGAAATTGGACTTTTGATGGTGCTGATATAGATTGGAGCACAAATACTGCAATTGACCGTTCTGGGTTGGGTCATAATGGAACAATAAAATCAAGTATGTCTGCGACATCTAGTCCTGTTATTGGTAAGGTAGGGCAGGCTTTAGAATTTAACGGAGTGGATAATTATGTCAGCATCCCTTCTGATAGCAGTTTAGATTTAACAAGCTCGTTATCAATTTCTGCTTGGATTAAACCTCAGAGCTCAGGTGCTCTTAAAGGAACTATTGTTTCAAAATATTATCAAAATAGTTCCTATACATTTAAGTATGATAATTATACACTACAGTCGCGTTTTGTTAGTGGAGGTGTTTCCTACTATTCAAAAAAATCCACACCTCTCTCTTTAAATGAATGGCAACATGTAATGCTTATATGGGATAAAACTTTAAATGACGGAAAAGCTAGAATTTTTGTAGATGGATCAGAAGTTTCTTATTTGAGTCAAGATGCTTTAACTGGTGACATTGATATTACTGCTGGAAGTCCTCTTTATATAGGTGACGATAGGACAGGAGGGACATCTGTTGGTTTTGATGGTTCTATTGACGAAGTCAGCCTTTATAATAGATCTCTCTCTACCTCGGAAGTCACAGAATTATACAACATGGGAGCAAGAAAATACAAAGTGAAATAATTTATTCTCCAGCTGTCCGACAGCTGGGAATGTTTAGAAAACATTAAGTATATAATATAAAAATAAATAGAATATGAGAAAAGTACCATTTATAAACGGAGAATATTACCATATTTATAACAGAGGAGCTGGTAAATGTGAAGTTTTTATAAATGAATACGATGCTAAAAGATTCCTTAAAAGTATGGAGGTTTTTAATACTACTGAGCCAGTAAGAAGTCTTCGCGATTTTATTGAAGAAAACAAAACCCCCAGCTGTCGAACAGCTGGGGATAGAGAAAAACTAGTTAATATTATTTGTTATTGTTTAAATCCTAATCACTATCATTTTATTTTAGAGCAATTGGTTGAAGGTGGTATAAGTGAATTTATGAAAAGATTAGGTGGTGGTTATACTCAAGCTTTTAATTTAAAACATAAAAGGAACGGGGTTTTATTTCAGGGCAAGTTTAAGGATGTACATATAGAATCAAATGAACAATTATTGTATGTTAGTGCTTATGTAAATTTAAATAATAAAGTCCATAAAAAATTTGGTGGATCTAAAAAACATTTTTTAGATTTAATTTCAGAGAGGTCTAGCTGGAAAGAATATATAGAAAATGTAAAAGATATCTTTTGTAAAAAAGATATTATACTAAGTCAATTTAAAGATAAAAAAGATTATAAAAAATTTACAGAGGAAACTATAAAAGGAATAAAAGAAATGAGGTATGGTGATGAATAAATTTTTAATTCCAGCTCCAGCTGTCCGACAGCTGGAAAGATAATTAGAAGTAATATTTTATGTTAAAATATTGTTATGGTAGAAGAAAAAATGAAAATTTATATTGGATCAGATCACGCCGGTTTTGAATTAAAAGATAAACTAATTAATTATTTAATCAGTTTGGATTTCGAAATTTCTGATGAGGGCGCTTTTCAATATAATGAAACCGATGATTACCCTGACTTTATCTCCAAGGTAGCGAAAAAGGTTTCTGAAAATCCCGAAAATTCTCGAGGAATTATTTTAGGGGGTTCTGGGCAAGGAGAAGCGATTGTCGCTAACCGTTTTGAAAAGATTAGAGCGGTTGTTTACTACGGGGGAAATGAAGAAGTTATTAAATTATCTCGTGAACATAATGATTCTAACGTTTTGGCATTAGGAGCTCGATTTATTGAT
>JAHJLO010000006.1 GCA_018821685.1 Patescibacteria group bacterium | reverse complement strand
TTTGAATTAGAAATACTTGAACAAATATGCCTTTTGAAAGATGTCGAATTGATAAGCATTTCAAAATTATTATGGCTTGTTCCAGTTGAAAATATGTATTGTCTTTGTCTGAAAGGCTTTATTATTATAGCCCAGGGTAAGATGGCTTTGCCATCGCAGCCCTGGGAATTCTCAAAATAATAACAAGCTCTGAAAGAGCGTATTTTTGCAATACAAATTCGCCCTTTCAGGGCTGTATTTTAGAATATCTTTTCTCCCCAGGGATTCTCCCCATAGCTGTCAACTTAGGAGATAAATTTATTATCAAAAGTAAGTTATGTAATTTTAAAAAGTAATTTACAAAGGGTAAGATATTTGAAAAAATAAGACACCGTCCAAAAAAATTTTATTTAAGAGGTGTCTTATGAAAAAAGATATAGAAAAAAGTATATCGAATTTACAAGAAGAAGAGAAGATAAAAAAAGAGATAGATAAATTTGTAAAATTAACTAGCGAATTTTTTAATAAAGAGAATATAAATAATATAGCTTTGGAAGAAGAATTTTCTCAAAGAAATAGTAAAATTACAGGCCATTTATTTTTAAGCATTTTCGTGTTTGGCATAAGTATATTTGGAGTACCAACTTTTGAACAATTAGCAGGTCTATTAAATAGTGTACTTTCAGATAAAGATATTACGAGACAAGCTATATACAAGAGAATAACTGAAAAAGCTGAAAAGTTTTTTGAGAAAATTCTATCATTGGCAATAGAACTAACTATTCCTAATGTTATAAAGTTAAATATATTAGAAGAATTTAAGCATATAATTATTTGGGATAGTACATCTTTCCAATTACCTAAAGAGTTGGCTGAATATTTCAAAGGATCAGGAGGAGATGCTTCAAATTCAGCTATAAAAATACAATTTGGTTACGATATAAAATCTGGTTGCTTTATACACAAGTTACAAGATGGTACTTCCAGTGATTCTAGTTATCATAACAATTTTGTTGAAGTATTTCAAAAGGGTGATCTTGTGCTAAGAGATCTTGGTTATTTCAATCTGCGTGGTCTTGAAGAACTTGACGATAAAGGAACTTATTTTCTTTCTCGATTACATCAACAAAATGGAACTATATTGATACAAGATTTTCTTGGACACTGGATTAAAAAGGATTTACTTGATCTGGTTTACAATTTGCATGAAGATATTGTTGAATTTGATACATATATTACTACTACAGAACATCGCTTTAAAGCACGCTTAGTAATAGAAAAACTTTCTGAACAAATGAAAAATGAACGATTAAGAAAATTGAGAAAAACATGCCAGAAACAACAACGTCCTCTAACCAAACGAGCTAAAATACTAGCTGGATTTAATTTCTTTATTTCTAATATTGATAAAAAGTATTTGCCAATGAAGCAATTTCGTCTTTTATATGCAGTTAGATGGCAAGTAGAGCTTGTATTCAAATCTTGGAAAAGTAACTTTTCTCTTCATAAATTTAAGAGTACAAAGATTCATGTAGTCAAAACTTTCCTGTATGCGAAGCTTATATTTATTTTTCTTACTTCTAAAATTATTCAAATTGCTAAAAGTTGGGTCTGGAAAAATTATCATAAAGAAGTTAGCGAATTCCGAGCACATAAATATTTTAAAACAATTGCTTTAAAGTGGATGTTTGCAATTGTTAAATATCCAGATACAATAGAAAATATACTTTTTGATGCTCTTAAATTTATATCTCAATCTTGTATCAAGCAGAAGAAAGGAGATCGGAAATTACCTTGTGAAATTCTTGATAAAATTTCTGATATCTCTTTATCTAATCCACTTGATACAACGAATTACGTACTAAGTTGACAGCTATGGGGATTCTCCCTGGGCTATAACAATAGGCACTTTCAGTGCAAAAATGAAGTTGATTTTTTTATAAGATTCAACTGGAACAACTCGTACTTAAAAGATATCTGTAAGCTTTATATTTAAAAAATGAACAACATATATTTCATCATGATCTTTATTTTATAGGCATTATAGATCATTATCGTTGTATTTATTATATTTTATAAATAAGCGAGTTATTTTTGCTACTACTGGATTTATTGTATATATAATGTTCTTATTATCTCTCTTAATTGGCTTTTGGAAACTTCACCAATTTTTGTGAACTCTACTCCTACTTTGAAAAGAGCTTGAGCTGGAACAGGTTTAGTCCATATAACCTTTCCACTTACTTCAGCGGAAGTATTTTCAGCAATTATTTTTAAACGTATTGGCTCTTTTTTGGTTAGAGATACAGCAGAGGTAAAGCAAAGTCCAGAATTACTTATATTATGAACAGTATAAGGACGTCCACCTATTTTAGCTAGACTGCCTCTTGCAAATAGAACTTCTATACTGTTTGTTTTATAACGCTTTTCAATGCGTCTTTCAGGCCCAGTATAATCAATTTCTTTTTCAGCAGAAATATTCATAGGAACTGGTTCCCAATTACCAATAGTACCTCTTGATTCTATATGAACTGAAGCATAATTTTGTTCAAGTATTTTCTGTCCAAGCTTGTCTTGTTCTATAGCACTATTAATCTTACTCATATCAATTCCGTATTTTCTACTTTTATCAAGCCCAGCTTTTGCAGATGCTTCTGGTCTAATAATTTCAAGAGGCAAAGTACGCCCTCGTCCTGATTTGAGAAAACCTTCTTCCATATCAGGGCTTATACGGAGAACCATAGATAATCCATTTCCTACGGCTTCTAAGTAACAAAGTACAATGAGTTCTATAGCTCTTGGTGAAACTTCTTCCAAATGTGAGATATCAACAAAAATTTTGTCACTATTTGATCTCATTAAATTTTTAAAATTTTCTGAGAATTTTTCAAGGAATAAATCCATATCAACATGATGAATTTCCATTTTGCTACCTTCGATTACAAATCGTGGAGTTGTATCTTGCTGTTTTTTTACCTTTTCTAGTTTTGGCAATAATAAATTCATCTGATCATATTGATCTTTTAATAATCGAAGAGATAGTTTCTTATTCTTTTCTACGGCTTCAAAAGAAGCTTTGATAGCTCGCAGTGCAACAGCACCCTCAAGCATTCCATACTCACTAAAATCAATATATAATTGATCTCCACTGCTAAAAAGCTCAAAATAATATTTGTCAAAGTGCGTCATAAAATCAGACTCACTCATTTCTCCAACCATTAGACAGTTCACTTCAATTCTAAAGTTAGGTGTATCTTTAATATCGCTTTTTAAGTCAAAATTTAAATCCGTTTCAATGTTTATATCCAAATTACCCTGTATGTTAAGATCAAGATTGATATCCTCTTGATCTGGTAAAGAATTCAATTCTTCTGGAATTTCTATTAACTCTTCTCTATCAGCAGTCTTTACTGTTGCTGTCTTTACTTTTTCAGGAAGTCCGAACGCTTCTTCTTCAAAATTTAGAG
>JAHJLO010000058.1 GCA_018821685.1 Patescibacteria group bacterium | reverse complement strand
GGGCTAGAAAGATAAATATTAACCTTACGATGGTAGAGTCAACTCCGAAAGTCTCCCCTATTCCTCCACAAACTCCGGCAATCTTTTTGTCAGTTTTTGAAAGATGTAATTTTTTAATTTTGCTACTCATAATTTTATTAGTCTTTATTAAGTATTAACAATAGAAATATACCACATATATATAAATTAGGCAATAAAAAAGGCGGTAACTCTCGTTAGAAAGTCCCGCCCTGTCTATTATTCATTGTCAATTCATTGAATAGATTTAAATCCCTTTACAGTTTTTCGCTGGAGTATATCCCCTACTTTCAGCTTCTTCTTTGTTCTCAAACCAAATTTTATTCTTCTCACTTATAGTTTGAGCTCCGGAACACCAAGGTAAATGATATTTTGAACCACTTTTTGAAGCCACATACTTCCCTATTATTTCTTTATTTCCAATAGCTTCTTGGACTAAAGCTGAATTGTTAATTTGCAAAGGAGTTTTTAATTCATCTATTTTTGATAATCTCCCTAGTCCAAAAGACGTAAAACTTGTTAAAACAATAAGTAAAACAACAAAGACATCTTTGTTTTCCAATGCCTCCCCTATTAACTTGATTTTATTAAGTAAATACCTTATACTTTCTCTCATAACTATTTAATTATATATTAAAATATGGCACATAGAAAAGCCGGTGGGTCGGCAAAAAACCTGAGAGATTCAAATCCTAAATATTTAGGTACAAAACTATACGGTGGTCAA
The DNA here is from genome assembly GCA_018821685.1 of Patescibacteria group bacterium. Classification (GTDB taxonomy): domain Bacteria; phylum Patescibacteriota; class Minisyncoccia; order Phycocordibacterales; family UBA12079; genus UBA12079. The sequence continues at coordinate 1,774 of JAHJLO010000058.1, read as the reverse complement.
ACTGCAAAAACCGGTTCTATTTTGGTGCGACAAAGAGGGACTAAAATATTAGCTGGTGAAAACGTTGGAGTTGGTAAAGACCATACCTTATTTTCTTTAACAGAAGGAACTGTTAATTTTACAGAAACTCGAAAGAAAAAATTTGACGGAACTGTAAAAAAGAGAAAGGTTGTAAACGTTAACTAATACTAAACAATATAAAAAAAGATAGCTACAATTGTAGCTATCTTTTTTTGTATTGTATTTCTTATTCTTCACTTACTATATTTAATTTAAATTCTGCGCTATTTCCATTGGCTGTTATTTTAATTGTTTTTTCTGAGGCTTCTTTAATAGGTTTTTCCAAAATAATATTTTCTGGATTAATCTCGATTGCTTTTTGATCTCTTATTGCATTTATAATCTCTTTTTTGTCTATACCTGCAAATAACACTCCCTCGTCATTCATTTTAGCAATGATGTTTATTGTAGAATCTTTTAAAGCTTTTATACTATTAATTAATTCTTCCTGTTCTGTTTTTGATTTTTCCTCAAAATTTTCTTTTGCTGTCTCTAAATCTTTAACGGCACCTGCTGTTGCAACTTTTGCTAATCCACGGGGAATTAAAAAATTTAAAGCGTGTCCATCGGCAACATTTTTAATCTCATATTTCTTCCCTATCTTTGCCACGTTTTCTAATAGTATTACTTTCATATTTAAAATAAATTATTCTGATAAAATTTCGATTGCTTTTTCAAGTTGAGGGTCAACACCCATCTCGATATCTTCCCTTGTGATTTTTACCTCAACATCTGGAGTTAAACCACTCTTTGAAATAGAAGTTCCGTTTGGAGTAAACCACCTTGCTACAGTTACTTTTAAGGAGGTGTCAGATGTAATATTAATTAATTCCTGAACAGAACCTTTTCCGAAGGATGTGGTTCCCACGACAGTCGCAACCTCATGTTCCTGCAAAGCCCCTGCTAAAATTTCTGAAGCTGAAGCCGATCCTGCGTCAATCAGTATAGCAAATTTTAAGTTATTATTAAACACATCGTAACCTTTACTCCTATGGATCTTTTCTTCCTCACCCTCTCCAAAGTTTTCAGTTACAACTATTTTCCCTGCGGGCAAAAACCAACTTGCCATATCAATAGCCGCTTCCATATAACCACCTGGGTTACCTCTTAGATCTACAATAAGTTTATTGGTGTCTGATTCGCTAAACTCTCTTAACGCGTTTTGGAATAAACCAGGAGAAACTGCGGAAAAACTATATAAGCTTATAATAAAAACTCCATCTTTAATTTCTGTTTTGATTGTCGGTATTTCGATATTTCCTCGAATGACTGTTATCTCTAGCAAATCACTTTCCCCTTCCCTTGCAACAGATAATTTTACAGGGGTTCCTACTTCACCTCTAATTAATTTTATTGCCTTATCGCTACTAAAATCAGTTGAGATTTCATCATCTATTTTTACAATTTGGTCTCCTGCCTTAATTCCCGCTTTATCAGCCGGGGTATTTTTTAAAGGAGCAATAACTGTTAAAATTCCATTTCTAACAGAAATTTCCATTCCAACACCTCCAAAGTTACCTTTTATATCCTCGGCAAATATTTCAGCATCTTCTGGTGGCATAAAAACAGTGTAGGGATCTCCTAGAGAACTCGCTAGTCCTTGAATAGCTCCCCAAACTTTTTCTTGGTCACTTATTTTACCGTTAGGGGATACATATTTTTCGTTTAAAACATTCCAAGCTGTCCAAAAAGGTGTAAAATCAATTTTTCCATC
>JAHJLO010000057.1 GCA_018821685.1 Patescibacteria group bacterium | reverse complement strand
TCATATATTTTTTTGATGTTCATTTTTTAAATTTTTTATATAGAAAATATAATATTAAAACCAAAGGCCCTACATAATAGAAAAATAGGGTTATAAAAGCGGTACCTAGAGAACCTTTAATAAGAAGAGAGTGTCGGATTGGGTAGGTGGCTAGTTGAACTAATTCAATTGTTAATTCTTTCAGAGAGATTTTTTGTTTTTGATGAGGTATTATCGTACCTGCTCCGAGTAAAGCTAAATCTTTACTGACATCACGCAACCGCTCTGTTCTTGAGCAGATACTGGTCGCTAAATCCTCACCATACCAACTATTACCATCATTTGCATAAACAAGATAAGTCTCGCCTTCAGCAAAATAATAACCACAATCACCCCCTCCGAATCCTGTGGCAACGGTAGTTATTTTTGAAACTTCACCTTTCCAATATTCAGTGACATTAAAATTAATATTGCGATGAGAATTTTTCAGTCTTAAAAATTCCCCTTTCTTGTTTATTGATATAACCCGACCAATAAAAACCGCTTTTGCCTGATTAAAAGATTCTTCTTGGGGGATGTCAGCGACACAACTACAAGCAAAAACAGAATTTGGTAAGAATATAAAAAACAAGGCGATGAGAATTAAGGTTTTATTATATTGATTCATAAGCTTATTTATTTCCATAATATTTTATTATTACTAATGGTATCCCAACAGAATAAATGGGAATAAATGGGGTCAGCCACCATTTTTTGGAATAAATGGGGTCAGCCACCATTTTTTGGTCTACCCACACCTTTAAGTGTCGACTCTAATCCGAACTTTTTAACAACCCTACTTTTCCAACTATCTCCTCCGTATGGGCAACTTTTATGTATTGCATTTTGAATAGCTTTTTCTTCGCTTTCACCTTGTGGTTCGTTTAAATATTTTAAATAGCCTTTTGGTTCAGATATAATCCATTCTGAAAGCAATTTCTTTTGTTTATCTGTTCCGTTTTCTCTCCTCCATACACTTCCCCATTTCCAGCTTTCTGCTTTTTTAACTAAATTAGCTTTCTTTGGGTTTCTTTCTACATAACGAACAAGAGTTAAAAAATGTGAATCATCCTGACAAATAAATGATTTATACCTGCCTTGATACAAAGACCCTTGTCCTATAGTCTTCTTAACAGTATGCCATCTTCTTGTGTGGGTGTTGCTTAACCAACTCATAAAAACCTGTAGATCACCATCATTTTTTGGATACAAAATTAAATGCCAATGGTTTGGCATTACTGAATAAGCGAGTACTCTCATATCAAATTTTTCTTTTGCTTCTTCAAGTACAGATTCAAAAAGCTGATAATCTTTATCGTTATCAAAAATTTGCACCCGAGCATTCGCTCGATTTAATACGTGATATATTTGATTTCCTATGTCCACTCTATTTACCCTTGGCATAACTAAATTATATCATAAATGGTGGCTGACCCCATTTCCCAGGAGAAATTTCAGTTGATACTCTACTCGAAGAAGGTATCACTTCTGGAGCCTATCTCAATGATAAAGGATGGATACACCAAGGATTAGTGAATCTTTCGAATAAATATGATTTAAAAGGAGAGGTCTACGATTTATCGTCTAAATCTTTACCCGAAGCTTTTAATAAATTTACAGAATCCTTAAAAAAAGGACCGGTTATTGCCTCTGTTCACTACACTTTCGACCCCCAAAATCCAATCCCCCATCTTGTTGTTATAAATAGAATTGATGGAAATAATTTATATTATAATGACCCAGCAGAAACATCTGGAGGAAAAATTATTTCAACCGAAGATTTTATGAAAGCCTGGAAAAAAAGATACATTGTTATCCTTCCGGATTCTTTGCTATAATGAAATTATAATAATTAACTTTTAACACTATGAAAAACTTCATCATATTAATTTTTGTTGTCATTGCAGGAGCTCTTGGCGCATACTTTTTAATCCCAGATTCATCTACTAATATAGATTTAAATAACGACCAAGAAAACACTCTTGGTACTATCAAAAACCAAGGCAAAGAACAACCATCGGAGGAACAAACACCCGAAGGCGAATCTATTATAGGAAAATCAGTCGAGGGACAAAATATTACCGCTTATCATTACGGTGAAGGTGAAACAGAAATTTTATTCATAGGAGGTATCCATGGTGGTTACGAATGGAATACAGCTCTTCTCGCCTACGAGACAATGGACTATTTAGAAGCAAACCCCGATGTCATTCCCGAGAATATAAAAGTAACGATTATCCCAGTCTTAAATCCAGATGGTTTAAACAAAATAGTAGGATCTTCTAGCCGTTTTGAATCCTCTGACGCTCCAACCGTATTAGCTGATACAATAGAAGGAAGATTTAATGCAAACGAAGTTGATCTTAACCGAAACTTTGATTGTGATTGGAAATCCACAGGTACATGGCAAAATAAAACAGTAAGTGGAGGAAGTGAAGTCTTTTCTGAACCAGAGAGTCAAGCTATAAAAAATTATGTGGAAACACAAAACCCAGAAGCTGTCGTAGTTTGGTACAGTGCGGCGGGAGGAGTTTACTCTTCAAGCTGTCATAATGGTATTTCAAAAGAGACCAGCACCCTTACAAACATTTATGCTAACGCCTCTGGCTATAAGGGATATGCCGAATTTGACTCCTACGAAATAACCGGTGACATGGTGAATTGGTTAGCTAAGAAAAATATTCCAGCTATAAGTGTTCTCCTAACAAACCACTCCAATACAGAATGGAATAAAAATAAAGCAGGTATCGAAGCTTTACTTAACCACTACGCTAAATAATAAAAAATTCTATGAAGAGAACTATCACAATAATTATTGCCCTAGGCATTATCCTAGGAGGATTTTATTTTTTGCAATTTAACAAAAAAGATAGCCCTATTGAATTACCAGCAGATCCTAAACAAACAACAATTGGCTTGTCTGTGGAAGGGCGAAAAATAGAGTCTTACACCTACGGAACTGGCGAAACCCATATTGCCTTCGTTGGAGGTATTCATGGTGGCTACGAATGGAATAGCGTGCTTTTGGCCTATAAATTTATGGACTATCTAAAAGAAAACCCAGAAATCATTCCTCAAAATTTAACCGTTACGGTTATACCATCTGCTAATCCTGACGGAGTATACGAAGTAATAGGTAAAGAAGGCCTTTTTACCACTGAGGATATTCCTGCGGGCGAGACAGTAGCATTAGGTAGATTTAATGCAAACGAAGTTGATCTTAATCGAAACTTTGATTGTAAATGGAAACCAGAAAGTACTTGGAGAAGTAATCCAGTAAGTGCAGGTTCTTCAGCTTTCTCAGAACCAGAAGCTAAAGCGATTCAAAATTTTGTTTTAGAAAATAATCCAGTGGCTGTTATTTTTTGGCATAGCCAATCTAACGCGGTTTACGCCTCAGAATGTGAAAACGGGGTTCTCCCTGAAACACTTGATATTATGAATGCCTATTCAAAAGCTTCTGGATATTCAGCAGTAGAATCATTTGATGCCTATGAAATAACCGGTGACGCAGAAGGTTGGTTGGCGTCTATTAATATTCCAGCTATCACAGTAGAACTTAAAACCCACGAAACAATTGAGTGGGAAAAAAACTTAGCTGGTATCAAAGCTCTCTTTGAATACTATAATCAAAAAGAACTTTAATAAAGTAACTCCTAATTTTAAAAAACCCGTTCTCTGAGAAATCTTTTCTCGTGGAACGGGTTTTTCTTTATTCCAGAACAGAAAGTTTTTAAAAAATTTATTTTTCAGATTTAGTGATTTTTTCCTCAGTTAAAATCTTTTTTATATTTTTAACCATGGTGAGAAGTCTGCCAAGAAGCAATCCCGATAAAAAAGCTAAACTAAAAGCACTTAATACATCCCCATGGAGCCAATGTCCAAAAAATTGTTTTCTACCTATTTCAATGAGAATATACAATACAAGGAAAATTACACCGATTTTATCTAGACGAGAAACAACTTTCTGTGTTTCAACATGCCAAAATATTTTAAACATTCTCCCTGCAATCAAACCTATAAGTGAACCTGCTAAAAAACCACTGAATACCAAAAAGGGATTTATATTATTTACAAATATATTGTGGATAACGATAATAATAATTATAGAAATAATTACTGCAAAAATCTTCAACCTTTTCAAAAGCTTCGATTCTACATATCTATGGGCAACCCGACTTTCGTTTCCTAATTTTTTAATAAAAGTCATCATAGGGCAGAAGAAATAATTTCTCTTATATATTTTTTAGTATCTTCTGGGTTTTTTACAGCGATAGTATCAACACCCGTCCCTATAACAGAATGATCATTTCCTCCTTCGAACAATGCATCTCCTATAAACAGGATTTCATCTCCCGAAACTTCTAATTTCTCTTGTATTTTTTTGATCCCATAGGCCTTGGATATCCCTTTTTTGTTTATATCGACGGAAGTAGAACCTCCTATTTTTGCTTCAAAGTTTAAACCTTTTTCATTAAAAATATCAATGATTTTTTCTCTTAATTTTCTTTCAGGATCCCATTTTAATTTATCTTCTAGGGGAGCTTTCTGTCCTAACCCAGAAAAAGTAATTTGGGTTCCTCTATCCTCAATTATTTCACCATAAACAACCTCGGGCTTTTTATAACCAGCTTCATTGAGAGCTCCATTAAAAATTTCTATAATTTTTTTTCTTTCATCGAAGGTTAATTCTTCTGAATAAATATTTTTCCATCCCCCTTCCTCGTATTTGTAAAAACTAGTAGCATCTGTTGGAAAAATAAAAAGATTAGAAAGGAGTTCTTTTTCTATATTTAATTTCTTTATAAAAGACTTTTCTATCTGAGGATATGCTCCACCAGAAATCAAAGCGACTTTTTTAACCTCTAACAATCCCCCAATAAGCTCTGATATTTCATCATCAATATCACTCTTGCTTTTAGCAAGAGTTCCGTCTAAATCAAAAACTATTATTTTTTTTCGTCTGTATATGTCCATAGATTATCAAACATTTTAATCAAGTCCTTAAGTTTTATTGTTGCTCCAGCAACCACATGGTCTGCTCCTCCATAATAAATGTAAATCATTCCATCCCTCAAAACAGAACCGCAGGGGAAGATAACATTGGGAATCAAACCTACTTTCTCATAATCAAATTCTGGTTCAAGGATAGGGGCCGAAGTTGTTGCGACTAAATTAGTAGGGTCATCTTTATCGAAAAGTGCAGCTCCTAATCTATAGCCGTTGTCTTCCCCCACTCCGTGGTATAAAAGAATCCAGCCAGCCTCACAGAGAAAAGGAGGAGCCGAAATTCCAACTTTTTTACTATCCCACATACCGTGACGAGGGAATAAAAGTTGAATACATTTATTAATTTTTTCTTTTGAGAAATCTAGAGTTTCAACGAAATCACAACAGATACTCTCCCCCATTCTATGATAAATCATATAACCATCCTCAGTTTTTTTAGGGAGGATACAAGCATCCTTATCCATTAGGCTAGGACTAGAAAGCAACGCAGGAGAACTCCAGTTCCAATTACGAGCTATAAAATCTTCTCTAGAAATTGAAGTAATGGCGATTCTGGGAACATTAACGCCATCATAGGCAGTATAGGTCATGTAAATTTTATCGTCGATTTCTACTAAACGTGCATCCTCACACCCTTTTATTTCAAAAGATTCACGAGGTGTATAAATAGGATCGCTTAATCTTTCATCAATATGAATTCCATCTTTACTAACAGCTAATCCAATGGAAGAAATATCATTTTCCCCCATGGCTCGATACAAAATATGAACATTCCCGTTTATATCAATAGCAGCGGGATTAAAAACATGTTCACTTTCCCAAGCGTATTCTGGTCTCGGTAATAAAATAGGATTATTTTCAAATCTTTTTATTTTTTCAGAAACAATTTCGGGTAACATACTATCAAGTAAATTTTCTAAATTAACCTTAGCTCGACAGGAAGTAGTATCAGCTCCTCCGTAATATATTTCAACATTTCCCTCTCTAATAAGAGCGCCTGATGGAAAAACAATATTAGGAACGTGCCCATATTTTTCATAGGTTTGTTCAGGAACCATAATAGGGCCTTTGGTTCTACCGATAATTTTTCTAGGGTCATTGGAATCAAGAAGCAAAGCCTCTACCCCAAAAATTTTTTTATCATCAGTAAAATAATTACTTATATGAGAATAAATCAGTAACCAGCCATGCTCTGTTCTCAAAGGAGCTGCTCCGACTTCGACATGATCACTATCTGATCTTCGGGGATCAATGGTGTGTTTGTCCATATTTTTATACCAATGATCCCATTTTTCATGGTTCCAAAGATCCTCCTCTTTATCAAATTCAGCGATGGCGAGTTTCGCAGGTGGGGTGTCTGTATTTAAACCAAAGACCACAACAAATTTACCGTTTATTTTTTCTGGAAAAAGAGCCATGGCTTTTGAATTAAAAGGGGTGACCAAATGTCTTTCGTTAACCTCTGAAAGATCATCAGAAATAGCCACGGCTATCTTGATTCCATCTCTATTGAAGGGATACTGAGAAAGTGCTGTATAAAAGATATAATATTTGCCATCAAGTTTAGTTACTCGAGGGTCTTCACATCCATATTTCTCCCATTCCTCTTCTGGCTCAACAAGAGGCCTTCTATCTTCAAATTCAATACCATCTTTGCTTTTTGCGTAGCCAACAACCGATAAACTGACTTTAGAACCATCTTCTTTGGGTTCAGGTAATGACATTGCTCGATAGAAACAATGTAAAGTATCATCATCTTGAATAGGCGACCAATTAAAGGTCGCAAAAGATTCCCAGTTATGCTGTCGAATCGGTAATAAAACTGGGTTATTTTTTGAACGTTTTAATACAAACATGATTATTTATTTCTTCTAATTTTAATTTTTGGATTTTCTGAATCTATTATTTTTTCGACAAATTCTTCTAGATTAGTTTCAGCAACACATGAGACTGTATCAGCTCCACCATAATAAATTAAAAGTTGCCCTTCTTTTTCTACGGCTCCACAACAATACAAAACTCCAGCTTTCCACCCATCATTTTCATAATGTTCATCTGGTTCTAAAATAGGTTCCTTGCTTCTTGCTATTATCTTTTGAGGGTCTTCCAAGTCTAAAATCATTGCCCCCATTTTATATCTATCAGGGTCACCATAGACATCCATGGCGTGATAAAGTAACAACCACCCTTTACTGGTTTTAATTGGAGGAGGTCCAGCTCCCCTAACCCAACTATCCCAACGGCCCTTATTCTTTGCCGTGCTAAAAAAACCTTTTACATATTTATTGTCATCTCTGAAATCTAAATTTTCTAAATATTCTACAGAAATATCTGGATTAATTGAGTGCAAAACAGCGAACTTTCCATTTATTTTTTCAGGGAAAATAACCCAATTTTTGTGTATTTCTCCTGGTGGAGAAATCGTAATAGGTTTTTTCCAATTCCATTCTTTCTTAAGAAAATCCTTCAAACTAATTGAAGATAAAGCCATTCTTAAAGAACCCCAACCATCAAAAGCAGTATAAGTCAGGTACAAAGTATCTTCAACTAATGTAAGCCGAGGATCTTCACAACCTCCCTCCCCTCCTCCACCCGAAATATAGGAGATTGGTGATACCCCTGATTTCTTTTTCTTAGAAGCCTGTTCGTTTTTTCCCTTACCCATATAAATAGGGTGGGAAAGTCTCTCATTTATTTCAAATCCATTTTCACTGGAAACATAGCCCAAAACTGACATATCATTATGGCCAATGGCCCGGTAAATAAGATGAACCTTTCCTCCTGCATAAATAGCTGCTGGATTAAATGTGGCTTTTGACTCCCATTCATTTTCATTTATAGGCTCAATAATTGGATTATTTTGGTGACGGCTAACATTAAAATCTTGTTTTATTTTATCTAGGGCTTTTTTATTTCTTTTATCTTTACCTAAGAAAAGATAGGGATGGGGAATATTAACTTCAAAACCATTAGAAAGATTTGAAGTCCAAGACAACGAAAGCTCTTCCCCCTCCTGCACCGCTTTTTCAGGGGTGACAATCTCTTTTGTTTTAAATTCGTATTGATAAAGAGGGTTTTCACTTCTCCAAAGAAGTTTCATGGGCTCCTCCGGATCAAAAAGTGCCATACCAACTCGAATATGAACAAGATTTTCAGTATGCCAAGAACTATCATAGATAACCAAAATTCCTGCTGTAGTGAGAACCGTTCCCATAACCGTCAGCGAATTATAATCAAAAGAATTATCTTTTGGACCGAGAACGACGCAACCAGAATCTAACCAATTTTCTCCATCTTCTGAAAAAGCTATATTAATAAAAAAATCACCATAATATCTTACTTGTTTATCTTTATACAAGTAATTATTTACGGTGTAACCGGGATTCAGATTTTTTTTATTGGTTATGTCTACCATATTTATCTTCTAAACGAATTATATCGTCCTCGTCAAAATGTCCAAAGGCAATTTCTAAGAAAATCATCTCTTTTTCCCCTCCTTCTACTGTATGTTTTTCTCCAATAGGGATAAAAAATTCATCTCCTTTTTTAACTTCAGTGATTTCTTCTCCCACAGTAACTCTACCATCACCCGATACTATCCTCCAAAATTCACTTCGATGCTCATGGTACTGAAGACTTAGTTTTTCCCCAGGTTTTACTGTTATTATTTTAACTGTAGTTTCTTCGTTATTAGTAAATCTTTCAAATTTACCCCAAGGTCTTTCTTCGGTATAGGTTTTTATTACTTGGTTATTCATTGGTCTTTTAAAATTATTTTCTATATTTTTAACGTTGTTAACAATCATTATATCACAAAAAAATATCCCACAAATATTTTAAAAAGGTGTATATCTAGCACTCTCTCCTACTTTCAATTAATAATAATATAGACTTGTATGTTATAAGGTTTATTCAGCAAATATATTAAAATAAAAAATCCGCAGTAACTCAAGTTACTGCGGATTTTTTATTTTGGTTTAAATTATTTTTTCTTTTTTGCAACTACTTTTTTAGCAACAACTTTCTTAGCCGGTGCTTTTTTAGCAACAACTTTTTTAACAGCTACTTTCTTAGCAGGTGTCTTAGTCACTACTTTTTTCGCTGGTGCTTTTTTAACAGGAGCCTTCTTTGCAACAGCTTTTTTAGCTACTACTTTCTTCTCTGCTTTCTTTCCTGTTGTTTTATCAAGTACTTTTTTAAGAGCTACGATATCAACTTCTTTTTTAGGAGCTTGTTCAATTTTCTTATATTTTGGAGCTTCTAAAATAGCTTCCACCTCTTCTGTAATATCAGGATTTAAAGCCCGAAGAATCTTATCCAATTTTGTATTTAACATTTCAAACTGTGATTTATAATTCTGGGTATCATTTCCTCTCTCACTTTGGAAAGGTTTCTTGTTTTCAAATCTTTTTTCACCACCTCGGCTACTATTATTATCTCGAGAATCACCTCTTTTATCCCTGAAACAATCGCTACAAAAAACAGGTTTATCACCAGTTGGTTTAAAAGGAACTTCACAATTTTTTCCACAATCGCTACAGATTGTATTGTGCATTTGTACAGATGAGCGATCTCTATCTCGCCCTCCTCCAAAACTTTTACCCCCACCTCGATTACCTCCGAAGCTTCTATTTCCTCCTCTATCACCACCGAAACTTCTTCCTTTTCCACCACCTCCTTTTCTTTTATTGAAATTATCCATATTTTTTATATTAAGTATTATCTAATACCACAATTCTATGCTTTTTAACACTTTAAAGCAATGATTTTTCATCGTCATCAAGTAATCAATCAAAATAAAAATATCGTCTATTATAAACGATATTTTTATTGAATCTTAAATCTAATCAAAATTACTGCGCTAAAGTTTTTTCTATTGTTTGAATTATCATATCCAAGCTTTCAGAAGCCTTAAGAATATAACCTTTAACCCCAATATTAACCCCGGTTTCAATACTTTCGCTAACTACTTCGATTTGAGAAAGTTGGGAAGCGATTAAAATAGGAACGTTAATACTTTCTTCTTTCAAATTTTGTAATAACTCAATCCCCCCCATTTCTGGCATTGAAATATCTAAAATTATTAAATCTGGCTTATCATTTTTTATTTTTTCTAAACCATCTTTTCCGTTCACAGCGGTTGAGACAATATATTTATCAGGAGACAATGAATCAGAAAGTGTTTTTCTAAAAGTAGCATCGTCATCTATTATTAAAATTTTCTTCATATCTTTTAAAACAATTTAAATCGCTAATAACTATTATACATCATATAATACCAGTAATTACTCTAGGGGTATAGTAAAGAAAAATGTACTTCCCACACCCTCCTCAGAGACAACACCAATTTCTCCACCATGACCCTCAATAATCCCTTTAGAAATAACTAACCCAAGACCAGTTCCTTTCTGTTTTTTAGAGTCAGGGATATTGGAATCAAGTTGTTTAAATTTTTTAAAAATATTTTTTGTACCTTCTTCTTTTATTCCAATTCCTGTATCAGATACTAAAACAACTAGACCTAATTCCTTCTTCTCTTCCAAGGGAAGCCTAAATTTTTGCTTATAACCAGCTAATTTGGCCTCATCTTGGATATTTGAACCTTTACTATGAACAAAAACCGATAAATTAATTTCACCATTTTTACCAGTAAACTTTAGTGCGTTGGAAATCAAATTATTTAAAACATGTTCTATTCCTTCGATATCAAAAGAAAATGTTTCTGGTATATTTTGACCAAAACTAATATTAATATTTACTCCTAAATCTTTAGCTGATATTTCATAAAAACTAATTCTCCTACTAACAGCCTCAACAATATTTGAAGGTCTCTTCTTCACAACAAACTCTCCTGCTTCTAATTTAGAAACATCCAATATATCACTAACTAAATTGAGCATACTTGAAGAATTTTGAAATATCATCTGAAGATATTCTTGATACTGTTCATCTTCTAATTTAATTTTTTTATTTCTCAAAACACTACTTATCCTTTTTATTCCATCAAGAGGTGACCTCAACTCATGAACAAGCATTGAAGTAAAATCTTTCTGTATTTTTTCCATTTCTACCTGAGAAGTAATATCATGGAAAATTACTACCCCACCCAAAATTTCCTCTTGGCCAGAATAAACTTTATTTTTTACGGGGAAAACAAAAATTTTGAAAAATCTATCACCAAGCAAAATCCTTTCAGAAGAATAATCTTTCTTCAGCTTTACACTTTCTTCTAGACGACCCCTTATATCAAATTTGCCACCTAAATTATCAATGAAATCAAAAATACTAAATTCTTCTTTTCCTTCAAGACCTATGGCTTTTTTTGCAGCTGGATTTATTACAAGGATTCGGTAATCAAGATCCGTCATAACAACCCCGTCATCCATACTTTCAACCATGGCGTTAAGTTTTCTTTGCTCAGTTGAAACAACTTCTTGTAATCTTGTTACAGCTTTGGAAGCCTGATTTGTTATTTTATATAGAATAGTCATCTCATCTTCTTTATACAAACCGGCTTCTGTATGTGCAACAGTAAGAATTCCGACGACCTTTCCACCAATAACAAGAGGGATGTTGAAAAAAGAATTAACCTCGCTCTCGACATCCTCGATTAAAATAGCTCCGGACAAAACTTCATTTATATCCCCTGTTTTAAATTCTTTGTTTAACAACGCGGAAAGCGATCCCAACATTCTGTTTTTTACGTCATCAACAAAACCTCGATGAACTGATTTTTCTAAGTGGATTTTAAACAAAACTTTCTCAGGGTCTACTAACATATAGGAAACAGCACTGTATTCAATAAATTGATTCAGGGAGCCCGTAATAATATCAACTATTTGATGAATATCAAGAGAATAACCAACTCGATCTCCGAGCTCTTTCAAAATAGCTAATTCGTACATCTTATTATTTATACCCTCTTCTTTCAAAATTAAATCAGCCTTTAGTAATTTAACTTTAAAAAAAACATAGGCCCAAGACGAAACAGCTCCTACAGCTAATAGTCCTATAAAAAAGTATTGCATAGTGTAAAGTAAAAAGTTTAGTTTGAATCTCCTGCCATATGAGCAATCTCTTTTTGAGCGGCTCTAATTGTTTTTATTGTCCAAATAAAGACAATGAACCAAAGAGCAAAGACCAGCACTCCCCAACGAACGGCGTTTATGTTGTCTAACATATACATAGTTGTAATTATTCCCAAACTGTACATTTCAACTAGCATAGTAACAACAAGCGCTTTTGTAATTTTTCCAACAAGAGAATCTTTAACCATGCCATAGACTTTTCTCCCTTGGAAAACAAGATACACGCTTCCAGCGATAAGTACGGGCCATCCAACGGCCAAGATAATAGTTCTAGTCATTTCTAATATCATATTAATTTTATAATTTTTTAAATTATTGCTGGTAATTTATTTTAGACGTTTCCCTCAACAGAAATCTTTATTCCTGGGTATTTTGTCATAATTGTACCAACGATATTTTTAACAATAAGTCCGGACAAACTAACATATTCATCGATAAGTCCTTGCAAAACTTCTTGAGGATCTCCCTCAATAGAAACAACGGTCCCATCATCTTCAACGGTAAGACCTAAAATATTTCGCGCTTTTAAAACAGAAATATCCGGACCTAAAATAACAATTTGTTTTTTAATTATCTCTGTTAAGAGAACCTTGTATTGTTCGTTATCAGCCATAAAAAATATTATTTAAACTCTTAATAATTCCGACCTTTTTAAATTTTAACTTAAAAATTTTTCAATTTTATTCACGATTTCTTCCGTGGTCAAGTCTGCCTTAGTAATAAATGCATTAACCCCAAATCCTTCAGTCAACTCTTTAGCTCCCGGATAACTCGAAGAAACAATCACTGGAATTTTATTCATCAATTCATTTTTTTTTATTTCCTCCAACAAAGAAATTCCATTTTCTTTTGGCATCACCACGTCCAGCAAAATTAAATCAGGATTTTCCGATATTATTTTAGATTTTCCCTCTTCCCCGTCGACAGCAATTTCAACAATATAACCTTTACTCTCTAAAACAATTTTCAAAGTCTCTCTGTAAGCTTTATTATCATCTATTATTAAAACTTTTTTCATTTAGATATATTATAACCCAAATTGTTAATCCGAACCCACACCGATAGGTTGATAACTCAAAAGGTTCTATCTTTAAATACTTAGAAAGATAGAACTAAAAGCGTTATTAGAATTTATCCATAGATAGGTTTTATTTAAATTTAAAATAGTGTATAATGCAT
>JAHJLO010000056.1 GCA_018821685.1 Patescibacteria group bacterium | reverse complement strand
TAAATGAATTATTTAATAGTAGGACTAGGAAACCCAGGTGACAAATATTCAGGTACTCGTCATAACGTAGGTAGAATAATTTTAGAAAAATTTGCTAATGCTAATGCTGATGATTTTTCAAACTGGGAAGAAAATGGGAAGTTAAAAGCTTTGTATTCAAAAGGTAAAATAGGGAAGACTAAAGTGGAATTGCTTATGCCAGAAACTTTTATGAATAATTCTGGGGTAAGTGTTAAGAAATTAGTAACAAGTAAGAAAAAAGCAGAAACACTTGTTGTTATTTATGATGACTTAGATTTAGGTTTCGGTGATTTTAAAATATCGTTTAATCGAGGCTTCGGTGGTCATAAAGGGCTTGAATCTGTTATAAAAAATATAAAAACAAAAGAATTTATTCGAATTAGGGTAGGAATTTCACCTATTACCCCAAAAGGGAAAATAAGGAAACCAAAAGGAGAGAAGAAGGTTCTCGATTGGGTTATGAAAGATTTTAAAAAACCTGAAATGGAAATACTAAAAAAACTTTCTAAGAAAACTAATGAAGCGATTGAAACGATAATTAAAGAGGGGCGGGTTATCGCCATGAATAGGTTTAATTAAAAAATAGAAAAATTCAACAACCGAGCCCTGGCTATTGAATTTTCTTGTTAAATATATTTATTTAGAGTAATATGGATTTAGAAACTAATGATCTAACTTAAATTTAAATAACTAGAGAGGTTTTTAATTATGCCGAATTGCTGGAGTTGTGAGATGAAAATATGTGAACACCCTTCTTTTTCGCAAAAAGGATTCATCAAAAAATGTTCAGATTCAGATTGCGGGAAAAAGATTAATCTTAAAAATGGAGATTTTGAAGACACTTACTCTCTTCCTATTGAAAACGGAGAGGTAAATTTATGTTCTAAAGAAGGTGTTTATGCTCGTTTTTGTCCTGATTGTTACCACAAAGAGATGAAAAAGCAAAAGGTTATGTAAGGATTTTCTTCTTGGTAAAAACAAAAAAACCCCGGGGTTTTATCCCCGGAGTGTTTTTTTGATAGGTTTTTATTTCACCAGTGAAAGAGTCATCTTTTGATCTTTAGGCTCAAATACATTAATTTTGAATTTGTAGCTTTGTCCTAACTGAAGAGCTTCTTTTAGGGCTGTTTCGTTTTCAAATTCTGAAACGTGAATCAAACCAGAAACACCTTCTTCAACGCTGGCCAATGCCCCATGTTTGTTAAATTTAATAACAACAGCATCAACTTCATCATCTTTCTTGTACTTTTTCTGTGCGCTTGTCCAAGGGTTTTCTGTAAGAGCTTTAATTGATAGAGAAATTTTTCCGTTTTCAATTTCAATCACTTTTACTTTTACTTTGTCAGCAACTTTGTATAAATCTCTTGGATTTTCTACTAGTGACCAACTAATTTCTGAAATATGAACAAGTCCTTCGATTTCACCTTCAAGTTTGATGAAGATTCCAAAATCAACAATTCCTGTAATTTCCCCTTCAATTTCGTCACCAACTGAGTATTTTTCGATGGCGCTCTGGACACCTTCTTTGGTGATATTCTTTTCTGAGAAAATAAGTTTACCTTCTTTTGGTTCTACTCCAATAATTTGAACAGAAATCTTTGAATTTATAAGTTTTTTAAGTTCTTCTAAAATTCTGTCTTTATCCCCGTCAGCTACTCTTGGGTAGTGTTCAGAATTAAGTTGTGAGGCTGGAAGAAATCCTGAAATTCCTTGCCAGTTAATAAGAAGTCCTCCTTTGTTAGCTTCTTTAATTGTAAGTTCAAGAACTTGTTTTTTGTTCATCGCTGTCTCTGCTTCTCCCCAAACAAGAGCTTGACGAGCTTCTTTAAGTGATAGCTCTACATACCCGTCCTTATTTTCAACGTCAACTATTTTAGCTGCAATTGTATCTCCGATGTTAAGATTTTTAACAACATCTCGAACATTCATAAATTCACGTCCATATATAGTACCTGTACCAAATGGAGGTAAATCAATAAATATGGAATTTTTATCAATTCCGATTACCACTCCTTCTACTAGTTCTCCCACAACAGGAAGTTCTGGCATTGATTCTATCAAAGAAGTCATAATACTAGTATTTTCTACTTCTGTATTTTCATCTTCTTTCGTTTCTTCAACCACTTCTTCTACAGCTTTTTCTGTAGTTTCTTCAGCAATTTTTTCTTCTTTAGTCATATATTTATAGGTTTTTGGATTTGAATCCAAAAAAAATAAAACAAAAGTTCTGGCTTATTTCTTTCGTTGCTGATGTATAAGACAGTGTTAGCTTTTGTCGTTAATTTAATAATAATTACCTCTGCAAAGAGCAAAAGTTATATAGAAGTATATGTTTAAAAGGTTTAAAATGCAAGTCCAAAGACCTTTCAAAGCATCGTCTGTGTTTTTTAAGATATTACCGGCGAGGTAATTCTCACACACATTTTATCTCTTTTAAAACCCAATGATTCACAATTCACAATTCATGATTCTAAAAAATTATGCTATAATTTTTTTACTATGATAATTACATACCACAATATTCAATTTTTTAAAATCCAGCAGGGTGATACTGTTATTGCATTTAATCCGATTTCAAAAGAATCAAAATTCAAGGGCCCT
>JAHJLO010000055.1 GCA_018821685.1 Patescibacteria group bacterium | reverse complement strand
CAGCTTCGCTGAGCCTTTTAAATTTGAAAAATAAACTTAAATAGCTTATACTTGGTTTATTAAATTGAATCATGCGGATATGGTTTAGTGGTAAAATACGTCCTTGCCAAGGATGAGTCGGGGTTTCGATTACCCCTATCCGCACAAAATTAAAATAATCCAGCTTCTTGCTGGGTTATTTTAATTCCTGTAAGGATAGGAGAAAAGTGTCTGCGCACTTTTCGTGGTAATTGAAACCGCCGGAGCCATGTCGTGAGTATTTTATGAACGAAGTGAATAAAAAAGGAACGACAGGCGAGGTGTGACCTGCGGCACTTATGATTTTGGAGTGCGAAGCACGAACAAACGAATTAGTGACCGTCAGGTTTCGATTACCCCTATCCGCACAAAAATAATGTAGAAAATACGATTAGTATTTTCGTAATATATTTTTGTAGTGAATAGGGGTAATCGAAAAAGAGCGAAGTATATTTTTCCGTAGCGTTTAGTGGAGGAAAAATACGAGCGACGAGCCTACGAGTTCTTAACAAAAATAAGTCGAAACGAAGTGGAGACGAAGTTTTTGTTTAGAACTGGGAGGTCGATTACCCCTATCCGCACAGATAAAACAATCTAGCTCTCTGCTGGGTTATTTTATTGTAGTTATTTAATTTTTTCTTTATACTTAAATTAGACTAAATGTTTATTTACATAAATTTATAGAAAAGGTGAAATAATGAAACCGATTGAAGCCACTGTTTGTTTTTTATATAAACCTGATGAAAATGAAATACTTTTAGCTCAAAAAACTCGTAAAATAGGAATTGGCCGTTATAACGGTTATGGAGGTAAAAGAGAAGGGGATGAAACTTTTAAAAATACAACAATAAGAGAGATAAGAATAGAAACAGGTGGAATTATTATCCTCCCTTGTGATATTAGAGAGGCTGCTATCGCGTATTTCCATAATTACAAAGATAATCAGAAACTTTCTTTGTGGAAAGTTCATGTTCACGTTGTAGAAAAATGGGTCGGTAAAGAAGAAGAAACAGAAGAAATGGTTAAACCAACCTGGGTTAATCTTGATAATCTTCCTTTTCCATTTATGATGCCTGCGGACGAATACTGGATACCGATTGTTTTTGAGAATAAAGGAAAGTTTATTGTAGATGCATATCAAGATATTACAAATTCTGTTTTACTTCGTCCTGTAGAAATTAAATACGTAGATTCTCTCGTTTAAATAATAAGTCGCTATGCTACTAGTTTTGGTATAGCGACTTTTTTGATTAAGTTAAATAAAAACAAAAAATCGCAACATTACGTTGCGATTCTTTGTTAAGTGTGAAGAGGCTTATCCTCTAACGGCTTCTTTCAAAGCTTTACCAGCTTTAAATTTAGGAACTCTCATTGCTGGAACATCGATAGCTTCACCTGTTCTAGGGTTTCTAGCTGTTCTAGCGGCTCTCATTTTTGCTGAGAAAATACCGAATCCTGCGATTGATACATCCTCACCTTTTGTAAGTTCTCCTGCAATTGTTCCGAATACTGTTTCAACTGCTTTTTCTGCTTCTACTTTTGTACCTCCAAGAACTTCTTGTAAGGCTTCTGCAAGTGCTACTTTATTCATAGTTTTATTTGTTACTTCGAATTATTAAATAAATTCAAAGTAGTTAATTAATTTATTTTGAATCCTTAAATGTAAAAATTCAAAAAGTTAATAAAACGACCTATTACCATTTATGCTTATTATTATATATTAAGCCATATTTTGTGCAAGGGGTTTTTAGTTTTTAAAAATAGTGTAACAAAAAACAAAAAAGAAAGTCGGTTTGTTGAAGTGAACCGACTTTCTTTTTTTATTATTAATTTATTGAGTCTTACCTCGCGTATTCCACCACCTTAGATTCCCGAATTACGTTTACCTTAATTTCACCTGGATATTTCAAATCGCTTTCTACCTTAAGGGCTATTTCTCGAGCTAGTTTTTTAGCGTCTAAGTCAGAAATTTCTTCCGGCTTAACAAATATCCTTATTTCTCTACCTGCCTGAAGAGCATAGGATTTTTCAATACCTGGGAATGAATTTGCAATTCCTTCAAGTTCTTCTAATCTCTTCAAATAATTTTCGACTGTATCTCTTCTGGCTCCTGGGCGACCACCTGAAATAGAGTCTGCTACCTGAACGATAACCGATTCGATACTTGTGAATGGAGTGTCCTCGTGATGAGATTCCATAGCTTTAATAATTTCTTCGTTTGATCCAAATTTTTGAAGTATTCTTTTTCCAATTTCAACATGAGTTCCCTGGATTTCGTGATCTACTGCTTTACCAATGTCGTGAACCAAAGCACCGGCTTTTGCTACTTCAACATTAGCACCTAACTCCTGAGCCAAAACACCTGCTATATGAGACATTTCGATGGAGTGTTGTAAAACATTTTGTCCGTAGCTGGTTCTAAAATGAAGTCTTCCTAGAATAGAAACAATTCTTGGGTCTAAGTTGTAAATACCACATTCATATACGGCTTGCTCGCCTTTTTCTTTTGTAATTTTGTTTATTTTACCTTTAGCTTCTTCAACAATCTTTTCAATTCTTGCGGGTTGGATTCTCCCGTCGATAATTAAATCTTCTAAAGCAACCCGAGCAATTTGTCGTCTAATGGGGTCAAAAGAAGAAATTGTGATAGCTCCCGGAGTATCGTCAACAATAAGTTCGACACCAGTTTCTTTTTCGAAGGCTCTAATGTTTTTACCTTCTTTTCCTATAATCTTACCTTTAATATCGTCTGAGGGGATTGAGATTGTCGTCGAAAGAACGTCCGAAGCCACAGAATTTCCCATTCTGTGAATCGCTGATGTTAATATTTCTTTAGCTTTTCTCTCTAGTTTTTCTTCCCCGAACATTTCTAACTTCTGCATTCTTATAGCAATATCCTCCTCATTATTTTTTTCAATTGTTTCAAGAAGAATTTTTTTAGCGTCTTCTTCATTCATTTTTGCTATTTTTTCTAATTTTTCCTCTTCCTCTACTTTTATTTTCTCAATTTCTTTCTTTATTTTTTCAGTTTCTTCACTTTTCTTCTTTAAATCTTCATCTTCTTTTTTTAAATCATACTGCCTTTTATCAAGAATCTCTTCTTTTTTAATAAGGCGATCCTCAGTTTTTTTGAATTGTAGCTCTTTTTCTTTAGATTCAGATTTTGCTTTTTCTTCTATTTCGTCGGCTTTATTTTCTGCTTCTGATAATATTTTTTTAGAGTCCTTTTGGGCATCTAAAAGCATTTGTTGAATTTTCAATTCGGCAGAACCTTTTTGTCCAAAAGTAATGGCCCACCGGATGAAATATCCAAGTGCGATTCCTGCTAGACCAGCTCCCGCTGTGAAAAGCAACAATATTGGTAATGATGACATAAGCGTTTAATCCCGCTTAAATAAGGGTATTTTTGAGTATTTTATGAGAAATATTTGTACTTTTTCTAATTTTTATCATAAGTTTACTTTGCGTTTAGTTTCTGTCTAAAATCTATCTTTCCATCCCTATCTAAGTGAAACATTTTAATTAATTCGATAATAATTTAATAGTAGCTCATATCTGATAAATTGTCTACTTTTTATCTTGAATTAACTCTTCAAGTGCACACCCTTAAATACTTGTCGTGGCGTTAAATAGTTAAGACGTTTACGCGGTCGGCTGTTTAGTTTACGAACAGCACACTGAACATCTTTGTTTGTAATTGTAGCAAAAGAAAAACCTT
>JAHJLO010000054.1 GCA_018821685.1 Patescibacteria group bacterium | reverse complement strand
AATAAAAGAGATAAAATAATACATCCTTTTATTTATAGAATTCACGATACCCCAAAACAAGAAAATATTGCTGATCTGCAAGTTTATTTAGGAAATATTGGTTATGAATTAAAAACTGATAAAAACGGAAATGTTAATTCAAAAGACTTAAATTATTTACTTGATAAAATCCAAGGAATTGACGAGCAGGATCTAATCGAAAAAGCTGTTTTGAAATCAATGACAAAAGCTATTTACTCAACAAAAAATATTGGACATTATGGACTAGCTTTTAAACACTACACTCACTTTACATCTCCCATCAGGAGGTACCCAGATATGATAGCTCATCGTCTTTTGAAAAAATACTTGAAAGGAGAAGATGTTCCTGTAAAAGAAAGTTCAAAATATGAAGCTCTTTCTGCAAGTTCATCTCGGCAAGAGGTTCTTGCTGTTGAAGCCGAAAGAAATTCTATAAAATATAAATATGTTGAGTATATGTCCAAGAAGATAGGAGAAGAATTTGAAGGAATTATTACGAGTATCACAGATTGGGGTGTTTATGTTCAAGAAACTAAATCTAAAGCTGAAGGTTTAGTTAGAGTAGGATCCTTAAAAAATGATTTTTACAGCATTGATGCAAAAAATTACCGAATAGTTGGTCAAAAAACTGGTAAAAAATACACTCTTGGTGATAAGGTAAAAATTAAACTAACAGCGACTGATTTAGACAAGAGAACGATTGATTTCGAAATAATAGAATCACCAACTGTTGTTTAAAAAATAAATTAAAGAAATAAAAAAAAACGGTCGCCATGAAAGCGACCGTTTTTACAACAACCTCGGGTTTAAACAATTTCAAAGCAAAGCTCTCCCGGGAAAACCCAGTTACCAAAACTTCCATCACCTTGATAAAAAGACCAGGTGTTGGAGAAATCTTGCCTGTTCAAAACAACAATGAACCAATCTCTTTCGTTTTTTTTGAAAAAAATCTCTTCTCCATAATCTGGAACGAAAAAATCTTTTATTAATCTAACATCTGGAGAGTTAAGCTCGTCCGCCGAACAAAAAGCTTCCACCCGACCCCTAACCAAAAAAAGTTTTTTTGGTTTTTCAAAAAGGCCTTCTGGTATTTGTAAATCTTCTAAAAAAACTCTTCCAGATTCCTTTTCAAGATGGCAATTACTACACAAAAAATTTCCATCCTCAGTTAAAAAGATCCCTTCATAGGAGAAACCTTTACCACAGCCAGAACAACAATTTTCTAAAATATCTTCCATGATCAAATCCTCCTATTTCGCTTGAGTTAAAAGAGAAACCACTTTTGTCTAAATAAATTTAACCACAAAATAGGAATCTTTGCAATAGCTATAAATAAAAAGATGACCTCGCTAGAGAGGTCATCTTTTTATTTTAAATTTTATTTATTTAGCAACCTTGATCGCCTCATCTAATTTAACTGATAGTAATCTTGAAACCCCATCCATTCCCATAGTAATTCCATACAAAACTCCAGCTCTCGACATGGTTTCCCTGTTATGTGTAATTAAAATTAATTGAGAATACTTAGAAAGATTTTCTATCATATCTCCGTAACGACGTGAGTTGGCTTCATCAAGAGCCGCGTCAGTTTCATCAAGAATAATAAATGGAGGTGGTTTAATCTGTGACATGGCAAACAAAAGAGCAATAGAAGTCAAAGACCTTTCTCCTCCAGAAAGCATTTGTAAGCCTTTGGTTTTTTTATTAGGCAAAGCAACGTTCACATCGATTCCCTCTTGACCATCAACTTCATCTTCATAATCGTTTTCCTCACCAAGCCCCTCGAGAGCATCTTCTGTTTTCTTTTTTCTTTTTTTAGTTTTAACTACAAGTAGTTCAGCTTTACCCCCACCAAACATTGTCGCAAAAAACTCGTTAAATTGACCGTTTATTTTTTCAACCCCCTCTTTAAACTCATTGTCTAATTTTTCTTTTAATTCGCTAATTAATTCTTTCAAAGAGCTAGCCGACCTGTCCAAATCTCCGACTTCCCTTTCCAAGAATTCATCTCTTTCTTGAACTTCTTTATATTCTTTAACAACATCGTCACCAGAACCAGCCCCCATGTCTTCTAATTTAATTTTTATTTTTTCAATTTTCCTTCTTCGGCCTTCTTGAATCCCTCGGTTTTCAGAGATAACTTGCTCTAAGGAAACTTCAAAATCAGAAAACTGTGTAGCCTCTCTACCAGCCAAAACAAAAGACTCGTTAGTCTCTTTTTTATAATTTTCATCTTCAATTTCAATTCTTACTTCCAAGTCTTTTATGGAACTTAGTTTTGCAAAAATTTCAGACTGTTTAGCCTTTATTTCAAAAATTTTCAACTCCGCTTTCCTGTTTGAATCCTTTTCTGTTTCAATATTTTGTTGTAATTCATCAAGTTTAGAAATAATATTTTTTTCTTCTACGGTCAATTTCGACATCTCATTTTCTAAATTCTTTTGTTCCCCTTCAAGCCTTAATAATTCCCCCCTATCAATTTCCTCTTTTTTCTCACTTTGAGAATTTTTAGAAACGAAATTAGAAATAATCTCCTTAATCTTATTTACCAGAGACAACCCCTCGTAAACATCAAGTTGAGATTTTAATTCTTCTAAAAATATTTTAACTTCTTTAAATTTTATGGTTCTTTCTTCTTCCTGACTCTGGAGGTCTTCTTCTCTTTTTAAGCGTCGCTTTTCAAAAGTAACCATTCCTTCAACCTGTCCAATTTTTCTACTTAAATCACTCTTTTCAGTCCTAATTTCTTTTAATTGTGTTTCTGTTTTTAAAAATTCTTCATTTTCTTCAGGAGAATCAATTTTCTGTTCCCTGTCTAATATGGACTTCGCCAAAGACAATTCATTGTTAAGTTTTTCCATTTCCTCTTCCAAAGGAAACTTATTTTCTTTTATATATTTTTTTTGATACTTCAAATATTCACTTTCTCTTTTAAAGTATTCTTTATACAGACTTTTTAATTCATCTTTTAATTCAAAAGATTGTTCAATCTTCTTAACCTGTTTTTTCAAGAATTTTAAATGAGGAGAAACTTCCCTTCTTAAAGATTCAACGGATTTAATAT
Source organism: Patescibacteria group bacterium (assembly GCA_018821685.1). Taxonomy (GTDB): domain Bacteria; phylum Patescibacteriota; class Minisyncoccia; order Phycocordibacterales; family UBA12079; genus UBA12079. Next base: position 8,919 of record JAHJLO010000054.1, on the reverse strand, counting down.
TTTCTTCAACTTTTGTTAATTTTTTTTCACTCTCTGAAATTTTAAATTGGTAAACCTTAAGCCCAAGCGCTTCTTCAATCATTCCCCTCCTATCTTTTGAATTCACAGATAAAATTCTATCAGCTTCTCCTTGGGAAATAATATGGTGTCCAGACGCTCCTATATTTGCCCCGGCTAATAATTCAGAAATATCTTTCAACCGAACCTGGCTTTTATTTATAAAATATTGATTGACACTGTCTCTGTGAACAATTCTTTCAATTGTAACTTCGTCGTAATCTATATCGAGAAAACGATTGGTATTATCAAAAATCACCTTCACACTAGCTCTATTCATCGTCCTTTCTTCTTTTGAACCAGAGAAAATTAAATCCTCACCTCTTTTTCCTCTCAAAGTTTTCATGGACTGCTCACCCAAAACAAAACGAAAAGCTTCGGCGATGTTCGACTTTCCAGAACCATTGGGTCCCACAATAGCAGAAATAGGAGTTTTGAATTCTAAACTCCCTTTCTTAGCGAAAGATTTAAATCCAGAAATTTCGAGAGACTTTAGATGCATAACGTATAAATAATAACATGAAAAAAGTGAAAACATTATGTGGATTCAGAAAAGTAAAATAGAAAAAATAAGTTGGCTTTCCATAAAAAATAGGCAGGGCATTTAAAACGCTCTGCCTATTTTGGTTCCACAATACAAAAAACTTTAGAACCTGGCATTCTTGTATTTCTTGGCAATTTCGACACCTGCCTGGAAACGAAGATTTTTCTTCTGGCTCCGGGTCGGCTTTGTTCCATTCTCTTTTTGGAAAGAAGTCTTCAATCTTCTTACCAGTGTTTCATACTGAGTTTGGATAAAAGGCCTCTTGACCTTAACGCGGAGAGTCCAATTTACAAGAAGCTCTTCTTCAGCCCTTTTTCGCTGGTCTTGGGTTAAAGGTCTAGATCTTAAAATCTCTGGAGAAAGATGTCCAATGACTCTCGGACCTTGAAATGTTCTGGCTGAAGTTGAAGTTTGCATAATGTCCTCCATCAAAGTAAATTTATCTGAACTTCTATCTGATTAATAGTATATAACAATCTAGATGTTTGTCAATAGATAAAGGGTGGGTTTTAGCTTCTCTAAAATACTTCTTTCTGTAAACTATAAACTCAAGAAATGTTATCCGACTTGCAAAAATAATCAATCTGTTATACTGTGAAAAATCATTATGAAACTACTTATAGTAGAGTCACCAGCGAAAGCTAAGACTATAAATAAATATTTAGGAAGTGGGTACACCGTCACATCATCTGTGGGGCATATTCGTGATTTACCTAAATCTAATAAAGCAGCTCTCGACATAGAAGGAGGTTTTATCCCTCATTACGAAACAATTAAAGGAAAAGAAAAAGTTATTGCCGATTTAAAAAAATTGGCAAAGCAATCAGATGAAATCATTCTATCGCCTGACCCCGACCGTGAAGGAGAAGCTATTGCTTGGCACCTATACGAAATTCTCAAAAGTTCAAAAAAACCTATTACGAGAGTTGCTTTCAATGAAATTACAGAAGGTGCTATAAAAGAAGCCCTGAAAACACCTCGAGAAATCGACATGAATCTAAAAACAGCCCAAGAAGCTAGAAGGGTTTTGGACAGGCTTTTCGGTTATGATTTAAGTGGTCTTATTTGGAAAAAGGTTCGTTATGGTCTTTCTGCTGGACGAGTTCAATCCCCTGCTCTTAGAATTATTGTTGAAAAAGAAAGAGAAATTAACGCATTCATCCCTGAAGATTTTTGGGTTATTACAGCTGATGTAAAAACAAAAGCTGGAAATACTTTTATATTAAAGTGCGCAGATGAGCCCCGAGATAAAAAAGAAGTCGAAAGAATTCTCAAGGCTGGAAATAATGAAATTTGGAAAATTGAAGATTTAAAAGAAACCGAAGCAAAAAGAACACCTAAAGCCCCGTTCACAACTTCAACATTGCAACAAGCAGCCAGTTCAAGACTTGGTTTTGCTCCTAGCAAAACAATGGGTGTGGCACAAAAACTTTATGAAGCCGGTTATATTACCTATATGAGAACTGACAGCAATACTTTAAGTAAAGTTGCCCAAAGCCAAATCCTTGATGTTATCACCAAAAAATACGGAAAAGATTATGTAGAAGCTCGCGTTTATAAAACAAAAAGCAAAAATGCTCAAGAAGCCCACGAGGCGGTACGCCCAACAGACGCCAGTAAAGAAATTAAAGGAGCAACTGAAGAACAAAAAAGATTGTACGAACTTATTTGGAAAAGAACTGTTGCTTCCCAGATGTCAGATGCAAAAATTTTACGCTCAAAAGTCGTAGCAAAAATTGGAAACAAAGAAAATATCCCGGAATTTAATATAAATGGTTCTCGTGTTCTTTTCGACGGTTGGCTTTCCGCCGACCCTCAAGCTCGAGGCGAAGATGTGGAATTACCAAAAGTCACAGTCGGAGAAAATATTGATTTACTCCAAATGAACGTTGAAGACAAAGAAACCCAACCTCCTCAAAGATATTCAGAGGCAGGACTTGTAAAAGAACTTGAAAAAAGAGGTATTGGTCGTCCAAGTACATATGCGGCTATTATAAAAACCCTAAAAGACAGGGGTTATGTTGAAAAAATAAATACCTCCCTTCACCCCACAGATACTGGTGAGGTTGTTAGTACATTCCTAGAAAAACATTTTGAAAAATACATCAGCGATTCTTTCACTGCTGACATGGAAAATGAGCTCGATGAAATTGCTGATGGTAAAAGTGAATACATAAAGACTCTAAAAGATTTTTATGATCCTTTCACAAAAGATATCAAAGCAAAAGAAAGTATCGAAAAGATAACAAATCTAGGGGATGCCCCAACTGAATTTAAATGTCCTGAATGTAAAGGACCAATGGTAATCAAACTTGCAAAAAATGGTAAGTTTATGAGTTGTGCGAAATTCCCAGATTGTAAGGGAGCTCGAACAATTGAAGGTGAGGAATTAGAAGGACCTAAAGAAACAGGAGAACCTTGCCCAAAATGTGCCAGCCCTCTTATTGAAAGAGATGGTAAATTTGGAAGATTTATTGCTTGTTCAAATTATCCCAAATGTAAATATATAGGGAAAGATCCCGAATTAGAAAAGAAAAACTCAACAGGGGTTAAGTGTACAGAATGTAAAGACGGACTTCTAACAAAACGAATGGGTCGTTTTGGAGAATTTTATTCTTGTTCAAATTACCCAGATTGTAAATTAGCAATCAAAGCAAAACCCACAGGGAATCTCTGTCACATGTGTGGAAAACTTATGATGGAAGGGACAAAAACTATTCCAGAAAGATGTTCAGACAAAACCTGTTTAAATCACAGACCAGATAGGTTGGGCGATACAAAAAAACCATCTCCTAAAAAATAAAAACCCTTAACGAGCCGAGCTTATCTAAAGATTAATGCTTGCTTTTTTGGGGGAAATTGTTACTATATTAGCAATGGAAAACTTAGTAAATATACTTCCTTACGTACAAATGCTGTTATCAGTGCTTCTCGTAGGGTCAATATTGTTACAACAGACAGGAAATAGCCTTGGGGGGGCTTTTGGTGGAGGAGATGACTTTTCAGCAGGACACACACGAAGAGGGTTAGAAAAAACTTTATTTAATGCCACTATTATTATTGCTATTTTATTTGTCGCTTCGACTTTCTTAGCTTTGGTTATATAACCTCTTAAAAACTAAAAATATTTTTTTAGTTCTCTTATTACTTATATTATTGTGAAATCACAGATAAAAAAATTATTCACGCATAGGTTTAATATACGTGGATTAAATAAAGCAGGTGACTCAATAAAATCATTAAGCCTTACAGAAAAAACAGTGTTAGGACTTTTTTCCTTTGCTTTACTTTTTAGTACAGCAACAATGCTTTACCAAATCAATAAACATTTTTTAGTTGAAATACCAACCAGAGGAGGTAGTTTATCAGAAGGAGTTATAGGATCACCAAGATTTATAAATCCATTACTGGCAACTTCAAACTCCGACAGGGACTTAACAACACTTATTTATTCAGGTTTATTAAAAGCAACCCCAGAAGGAACCCTTATTCCAGATTTAGCAAAAGAATATAATATTTCCGAAGACGGTTTAATCTATACCTTTATATTAAAGGACAACATTTATTTTCATGACAACAAACCTGTAACAACAGCAGATATTGAATTTACAATAAAATCATCCCAAGATAACATTATAAAAAGCCAAAAAAGAGCAAACTGGGACGGAGTTACTGTCGAAACAATAAGCGAAAAAGAAATCCGATTTATTCTCAATAATCCCTACTCCCCTTTCTTAGAAAACACAACTTTAGGAATCCTTCCGAAACATATTTGGGGAGAAATAGAACCTGAACAATTTGCTTTTAGCCAATTTAATATAGAGCCCATTGGTTCCGGTCCTTATAAAATTAAGAGTATCGTAAGAAATTCTTCTGGAATATTGGAACAGTACAATCTTAAATCTTTTAGTAAATATTCTTTAAGAGAACCCTACATTTCAAAAATAAAAATGAACTTTTATCCAAATGAAGATTCTTTAATTGATAACTATAAAAAAGGAAATATCGAAAATATAAATACGATCTCTCCTGAAAAAACTGAGGAGTTATCAAACGAAAAAGTTAGAATAGAAAGAACACCTCTTCCAAGAATTTTCGGAGTATTCTTTAACCAAAATCAAAACGAAGTTTTTACTAATATTGAAGTTCGAAAAGCTTTGAATAAAGCAATAGATAGGGAAAAAATTGTTAATGAAATTTTAAATGGATATGGAATTGCCATAAGTAGCCCCATTCCCCCTTCATCTAAATATTTTGATAGAACAATCGAAACACCCCAGTCTAATCCAGAAGAAGCAATTGAAATGCTTGAAGAAAATGGATGGGAGTTAAACGAAGAAACAAATATCAGGGAGAAAACCATAAAGAAAGTTACAACCCCTTTAAGTTTTACTATTTCAACATCAGACGCTCCTGAACTTAAATCTGCGGTAAATATTATAAAAGAAAATTGGGAACAAATAGGGGCCAAAGTAAATATTCAGATATTTGAAATTGGAGACCTTAATCAAAACGTGATTAGATCAAGAGATTACGATGCCCTATTGTTTGGAGAAATTATCGGTCGTGATATGGATTTATTTGCTTTCTGGCACTCATCCCAAAGAAACGACCCTGGATTAAACATTGCACTTTATGCAAATATAACAACAGATAAACTTCTTGACGAAGCGAGGTCTCTCCATGAAAATGATTCACGATTAGAAAAATATAAAAAATTTCAAGAAGAAATTGCAAAAGATGTCCCTGCAGTATTTATTTATTCTCCAGACTTTATATATATAATTTCAGAAAAAATAAAAGGTGTTTCATTGGGTCAAATAACAATCCCTTCAGAAAGATTTTTAGATATTCAAAATTGGTATATTAAAACTGACACAGTATGGAAATTCTTCGCTAATAAAAACAATTAATTATTAAAAAATACAGGAAACAAACATACAGTTACGTCGTCCGGGTTATATAAAAATAAATGAAAAAAGTTTTGGTTTATTTTTATATAATCCTCATTAAAAATTATTAACAACTTAAAAGACTCGTTGAGACGAGCAATACAATTTAAAACATGATTAAAAAAAATAACGCTCCGATCCGACGCGATAATACAACAAAGACAAACGCCACAGGAAAGACGGGAGTGAAAAACAAACGTAAGTCTCCTAAAAAGCCTTTCGTTAAAAGACAAGACCCAAAAGTAACTCCGATTGCCGAAGGAAATATTAGAATTATTCCTCTCGGAGGAGTTGAAGAAGTTGGTCAAAATATGACAGTAGTTGAATACGGAGATGATATCTTAGTTTTTGACTGTGGTTTTCAGTTTGTATCGGAAGAAACTCCCGGAATTGATTATATTATCCCCAACACGAAATATCTTGAACAAAATAAACATAAGATTAGGGCTTTAATTATCACTCACGGTCACTTAGACCATATTGCTGCGATTCCCTATATCATTCACGAAATAGGCAACCCTCCTATATATGCAGGAAATATTGCTACCTTGCTAATTAAGAAAAGAATGACAGAATTTCCACACCTAGCAGAAATTGACATAAAGACAGTAAAACCGAAAGAAAAACTAAGACTTGGAAAATTAGGTATCAAATTCTTTGAAGTAGCCCATTCAATTCCTGACTCAATGGGAGTATCAGTGGAAACTCCTCACGGAAACATTGTTATTTCAGGAGACTATAAACTTGAACACGTTAACGAAGTTCCTACCCAAAAAGAATATGATAATTGGGGTGAAATAGGTAAAGACAACAACCTTCTATTTATTTCGGATTCAACAAACGCAGAGATGCAAGGTTTTTCTATTCCAGAAAAATATATCCAATCTAACATCGAAGAGATAATAAAAAATGCTTCAGGAAGATTAATAATTGGTGCTTTTGCTTCTCAATTTCACCGATTGATTTCTATCATAGAAATGGCGGAAAAATACAACAAGAAAGTTGTTCTCGAAGGAAGAAGCATCAAAACAAACTTAGAAATAGCAAAAATTGCAGGGCTTCTAATTCCCAAAGAAGGTACTCTGATTCAAGCAAAGGATATGAATCAATTTCCTCCAGACAGAATTCTGGTTCTAGCAACAGGTGCCCAAGGAGAAGAGTTTGCGGCTCTTATGAGAATGGCCAATAAAAAACATAAATTTATTCAATTAAATAAAAGAGACACGGTAGTTCTCTCCTCTTCCGTTGTCCCTGGAAATGAAATAAGTGTCAGGAAATTAATGGATAATCTTTATCGACACGATTTAAAGATAATTCACTATAAAGTTTCTGATATCCACTCAGGAGGTCACGGAAGACAGGGTGAGTTAATGTGGGCGGCTAAAATGGTCGGGGCTAAATATTTTATGCCTAGTTATGGAAACCACTCAATGTTAAAAGTTCATGCACAAGCAGCAAAGGAAAACGGGATAGTGAAAGAAGAAAACATCGTTGTTCCTGATAATGGTTCAATTATAGAAATCCAAGAAAAAGGAACTGTAATGAAAATCATCAAAGAAAAAGCTCCTTCAAATGTAATTATGGTAGATGGATTTTCTATTGGAGATATGCAGGAAGTTGTTATTCGAGACAGACAGACACTTGCTCAAGACGGAATTTTCGTTGTTATTGCCACAATCGACCTTAAGACAGGTAAATTACGAAAATCACCCGACATTATTTCGAGAGGTTTTGTTTATTTAAGAGAGTCTCAAGAAATGCTTCAACAGTCCAGAAATCTTGTAAAGAAAACGGTAGAAGACGATGCTAAAGGAATGAAGCCTATCGATTTCGATATAATCAAAAAAGACATAACTGACAACATTGGTAGGTTCTTGCTAAAGAAAACAGACAAGAGACCTATCGTTATTCCCGTAGTATTAGGAGTCTAAAGAATTATTTTCAATCTACGTGATTGCTTAAATTAAAAAAATAAAAGAGCAGAAAACTAAAAGTTTCCTGCTCTTTTATTTTTTTAATGACGTGGCAATCTAAAGTTAAATTGTTATAATAGTGGACATGGATTCCACTAAAATTTGTTTGGGCAGGGGGATTTTATAAAAATTAAAAGTTAATAAGATACGGCAATAAATTCCTTATTATTTCCGACTTCCAACGAAATGAATAAACAACACATTCTTACAATATATTTAATGGGGTTTCTTTTTGCCTTTAGTTTGGCTATTCCGACTTACATAAACTCAACTTTTTTGAGCAACCTTGTTTCAGAAAAAAATGTTGGTTTTGTTTACACCCTAGCTTCCATCCTCTCAATGATAATGCTTGTTTGGATGCCTGTAGCATTGAGGAAATTAGGTAATTTTAAAATAACATTATTATTTTTAATTACAAAAATGATAGCACTAACCACTATTGCCTTTTCATCTTCTCCACTACTAACAGGAATTGTTTTTCTTATTTATTTAATCCTTACCACGGCAATCACTTTCAATTTTGATGTCTTTCTCGAACATTTTTCAAGCGACGACAGTACTGGAAACATACGGGGAACATATTTATCAGCGAGAAATACAGCTTGGGTGATGGCTCCCATAATTGCAGGTTTAGTCCTTACAAACGGTGATTATTGGAAAATATATACATTAGCATCATTTATTTTACTTCCCATAATATATCTACTATTCAGAAACTTTAAAAATTTTGAAGACCCAGAATACAGCAGAACCCCTTTTTGGGAGACACTTAAAACTGTTTGGTCTAGAAAAAATGTTCACAAAATATTTGTATCAAACCTTTTATTGAAATTCTTTTATTCGTGGATGGTTATCTACACGCCAATTTATCTCCATCAACACATTGGTTTTTCATGGAGTACCATCGGTATCATTTTCACAATAATGCTTCTTCCTTTCCCACTATTAGAAATGCCTTTGGGGAAATTAGCGGATGATAGATTCGGTGAAAAAGAAATGTTAAATATAGGGTTTATCATAATGGGTCTATCTACAGCCTATTTAACTTTTGTAACATCAACCAGTCCTGTTGTTTGGGCAGCTCTTTTATTTGTAACACGTATAGGAGCAAGCATGGTTGAAATAACCACGGAAAGCTACTTCTTTAAGAAAATTAAAAGCTCAGACACTAATATCTTAGGTTTCTTTAGAATGACACGGCCAATTGCCTACATAATAGGACCTTTGCTAGCGAGTTTATTGTTAGTATTTATAGATATTCATTATTTGTTTGTTATACTAGGAACAATAATTATTGTTTTAGGACTAGGACATGGACTTAAATTAGTTGATACTAAATAACTCTAAAATTCAGATAAACCAAATTAAAAAAATCCACAACGACAAAGTCGTT
>JAHJLO010000053.1 GCA_018821685.1 Patescibacteria group bacterium | reverse complement strand
TATCAGAGTCGATGGGAGGAAGTGAAGATATTCCTAATATTATGATTCAGATGATTAAGATTGGTGAAGAAACTGGAGAAATGGGGATGATACTTGATACCCTAGCTAAGTTCTACGAGAGAGAGGTTAACAACTCGGTTAACGCTTTGGTGGCTTTGATTGAACCAGCGATGATTGTTGCTCTAGCTCTTGGTGTTGGAGTCTTACTTACTTCAGTTCTTATTCCTATCTACAATGTTTCTTCGGGAGTTTAAAAATGCTTAAGTAAAAATTAAAAGAAAAAACATGTTTTGTAAAAAACATGTTTTTTCTTTTAATTTGTTTTTTTATCCACAACTTGTGTAAAATAAAACACTATTTTGGTATATAATATATGGTATATCTATAAATTTAGAAATAGAGAGGTCGAACTTATTTATTATTTTTTTTAAGATCTTAAAATTATGTATAAAAACAAAGAAAAAGGTTTTACATTGATTGAGCTTTTGGTGGTTATTGCCATCATTGGTATTCTTTCATCTGTAGTTCTTGCTTCTCTTAATAGCGCGAGATTGAAAGCTAGAGATGCTAAGCGAGTTTCAGACCTTAAACAACTTCAATTAGCTTTGGAGATGTTCTATGATGATAATTCAGCCTATCCTGTATCAACAACATACGCAGGAATAAGCGCCTTAACTACAAACTTGGTTAACTCCGGATACATCGCAGCTATGCCTATTGATCCTTCAAGTAATAGTTTTGGTTACATCGGAACTGCAACAACTTACTGTTTGAGTACCGCTGTAGAAGGAAATGTTCCTGATGGAAGTTCTTCTTGTACAGCTCAGGTAACTTCTCCCGTTGCAAACTACAGCGTTTCACCATAATAATTTTTTAAAATTTATTATAAAACAAAAAACATTGTTAAAAAACAATGTTTTTTGTTTTTTTTGAGAGTTTTATACATTATAAGTTTAACTTAGACATGTTATAATTAACGTTAATTCAAATTAATCATGTATTTTGCAACACTTATTTTTATCTTTGGAACAGTAATCGGTAGTTTTTTAAACGTTGTTATTTTTCGGTATGGTAATAATCTTAAGTTGAAATCGTTGGTGGGGCGATCTTCGTGTATGTCCTGTAAAAAAAATCTTTCTTGGTATGAATTAATTCCTGTGCTTAGTTTTTTGTTTCAAAAAGGTAAGTGTTGTAGTTGTAAGTCTAAAATTTCTTGGCAGTATGCTATCGTTGAATTACTCACGGGGTTGATTTTTTTAGCAACTTTCTATGTTGTTAATGGAAAAAGTCTTTCTTTAATCCAGAATCTTCAGAGTTTTCAAATTGCGAGTTTGCTGTATCTACTGACGATTTTTAGTATTTTAATTGTAATTACTGTTTACGATATTAAACATAAAATTATTCCTGATGGATTGTCTTTTTTGTTTGCTGGTTTAGCTTTTGTTACCGTTTTAATTAATAGTATGATTTCCTTTAATTGGATAGATTTATTAGCTGGTCCTATTTTAGCGACTCCTTTCGCCTTTCTTTGGTTAGTTTCTAAGGGAGAATGGATTGGTTTTGGGGATGCTAAGTTGGCTTTGGGTATAGGTTGGTTTATGGGTTTGATTGATGGTATTTCTTCTGTCGCTCTTGCTTTTTGGATTGGTTCTATTTTTGGTGTTTCTCTTATATTGTTATCAAAGTTACAAACGTTGTCTTTTGTAAGAGATAATTTTACAATTAAGAGTGAGGTTCCTTTTGCCCCTTTTTTAATTATAGGAATGTTGCTGGTTTTCTTTTTTAATTGGGATGTTCTGGGATTAAAATTATTCTTATTGTAATTAGATGTTTAATTTATTTAAAAAAACAAATAAACAAAAGAATTTTGCTTTGCAAAATTCTTCACTAAAAACTAGTGGCGGTTTTTCGCTTATTGAGTTAATGGTTGTTATGGCAATCGTAACATTAATAACAGGGATTACGCTTTTTAATCACAATACTTTTAGTGGAGGTGTCGCTTTGGAAAATCTTGCTTACGAAATTGCTTTGGCGGTGAGACAAGCACAATTTTTTGGTATAAACGTTCGTGCCGCTAGTACTGGAGCTGGGGGATCAACTTTTAATACTGGTTACGGTGTTTATTTTAACAAAGCTAATCCGACTTCCTTTATTTTATTTGCTGATACCAATAACGATAGATTTTATAGCGGATCAGCTGAAATTGTTGAAGTTTATACTATGAAGAGGGGCAATCAAATAAAATACCTTTGTGTTGATGGTGGCTGTTCTAGTCCCGAGACTTCTAGTCTTGAACAATTACAAATAACTTTTGTAAGACCTGAACCTGATGCCGTAATCAAAACTATGGTACCAACCCTTTGTGGTGTTGGTATCGAGACTGAATGCGGTATCGCAAAGATTTATGTGGGTTCTCCTAGCGAGAATGTTTCTGATAAAATTATTGTTGTAGGAGTCACTGGATTTATCTCTGTCGAGACATCTAGTCAGTAAGTTTAATTTTAAAAAATGTTTTTATTTAATTTTGATAAAAGAATAAAAGAAAGCAAGAAGGGGTTTGCTTTGATTGAGGTTATTATATCTGTTGCTCTTTTTAGTGTTGTTATGACGGTAGGAATAGGATCTTTGCTTAACATGATTTCAGCCAACAAGAAATCCCAATCTTTAAAAGTTGTTGTTAATAATATAAATTTAGCAATGGAAGGGATGTCTAAGGAAATAAGGGTTGGATACGATTATAATTGTGGTTTTCTCACTGGAGGTGATTGCTCGGTGGGAAGTGATTCTATATATTTTACTTCTAAAAATGGAGAAAGCATTGTTTATCGGTTAGATGGAGGTGTTATTCAAAAATCAGTTGCAGGTGGATCGTTTAATAGCATTACCGCTCAGGACACCGTTATTTATAATTTAACCTTTTATGTCTTAGGGTCTTCTTCTTCTGATTTCATTCAACCGAGAGTTATTATTATCGTTAGAGGATACAAAGGAGACAGGGTAAAAGATAAACTAGAGTTTGATTTGCAGACAACTGTTACTCAAAGGAGACTGGACTTGTAAACTAATTTAAAAAATATGTTTTTGAATAAAATAACAAAAAACAAAGGTTTTACTTTAATAGAGGCGATGGTTGCTATAAGTGTTTTGCTTATTGCTATTACCGGACCTTTATCCATGGCAACTCAAGGGTTAAGATCTTCTCGTTTCGCAAAAAACCAAATTGTTTCTTTCTATTTAGCTCAAGATGCTGTTGAATATATGAGAGGTGTTAGAGATGCTAATATTTTATCAGATTCCGCGTGGATAGGAACACTGTATGATTGTATCGGTGTTTATTGTCAGGTTGACGTAACCACTAGCAGTATTTCTCTTTGTGGTACAGAATGTCCTCTTTTACGCAAATCAGCTGATGGTCTATACGGTTATAATTCTGAGTGGGAGGAGACTGACTTTCGCCGAAAGGTGAGGGTTTACCATAGAATCGGTAGTAATTTAGATGAAGCTTACGTTGAAGTTGAAATTTTGTGGGATAACGATACTAAAAACTATAAAATTAGAGAAAGTTTGTTTAGACTTAATTAGTATGATTTATAAAACGAGAAAACAAAAAAATAATAAAAGTCTTTTTTCGTTCATGTCGTCTGAAAGACAACATCTGGAAAGGCCAAGGAATAAAGGATTTGTTCTCCTTATCGCGGTTTTGCTGGCTTCTGTTTTTACACTCATTGGAGCTTCAATTTTTACAATTTCAGTTAAAGAACTTATGCTATCTTCTGGAGGAAAAGAATCACAATATGCTTTTTATGCAGCTGACAGCGGTCTAGAGTGTGCTTTATACTGGGATTTGAGACATAACCCTTTCGCTACATCAACATCTTCTGTCGAACCTTCTAATATTTATTGTAGCGATCAAGATGTAACTTCTTTGCCAGAATGGGATTGGAACCCAATTAGCTCTACTAAAGGCGAGACAAGTTTCAGTTTTGATTTATATCCTGATGACTCTTCAAGAGATGACTGCGCTGTTATTTATGTGGTTAAAGAAAATGTATCTCCTGGAATTTATACAACTCAGATTGAATCAAGAGGATATAATACTTGTGATGTTAACAACCCAAGAAGAGTTGAGAGAGCTATTCGTGCAAATTATTAGAAATCTAGAGTTTACATTTATATATGAAACCGACACCGGATATTGTAGATAGGTTAAATAAATTAAAAGAGACAGTTAACTATCATCGTTATCTCTACCATGTTGAAGACAGGCAGGAAATATCAGATGAAGCCTTGGACTCATTGAAAGATGAGCTTTTTAAAATTGAACAACAATACCCAGAATTAATCACACCTGATTCTCCTTCCCAAAGAGTTGAAGGAAAACCTCTGGATTCTTTTAAAAAAATTACTCACAAAATTCAACAATGGTCTTTTAATGATGCCTTTACAGAAGAAGATTTATTTGAATTTGATTCTCGAGTAAAAAGATTTTTAGCTAAAGAAATTAAAAATTCAAATTCTAAATTAAAACCAACTTATACCTGTGAACTTAAAATTGATGGACTGAAGATCGTTTTGGATTATGAAAAAGGAATTTTAAAAACAGCAGCTACTCGTGGTGATGGAAAAGTAGGGGAAGATGTAACAAATAATATTAAAACCATAGACTCCATTCCTCTAAGATTAAATAAAGATATCGATTTGATTGTTGAAGGAGAAGTTTGGATAGGTAAGAAAAATTTTGAGATAATAAATAAGAAGAGGGAAAAAACAAAAGAACCTTTGTATGCTAATCCTCGAAATTTAGCAGCAGGAACTTTGCGTCAGCTTGATCCAAAAGTTGTTGCAGAAAGGAAACTGGATGTTTTTGTTTATGACATTGCTCGAATGGAAGGGGGTGAGCCAGATAGTCAGTTTGCTGAATTAGAAATGTTAGCAAGTTTAGGACTAAAGGCTAATAAAAATTTTCGACATTGTAAAAACATAAACGAAGTTATAGTTTATTGGAAAGAGTGGCAAACGAAAAAAGACAAAGAGGATTACTGGATTGATGGCGTTGTTGTGAAGGTAAATGAAAAAGAATTACAGGATGTTTTAGGATATACAGGTAAAGCTCCTCGCTTTGGAATTGCGTTTAAATTTCCGGCTGAACAGGTTACGACCGTTGTTGAAGATATTGTCTTGCAGGTAGGTAGGACTGGAGTTTTGACGCCTGTGGCGCATTTAACGCCTGTCTCTGTAGCTGGCTCTATTGTTTCTAGGGCAACTTTGCATAATGAAGATGAAATAAAAAGGTTGGATGTGAGAATTGGTGATACTGTAATTTTACAAAAAGCTGGTGATGTTATTCCTCAAATAGTTTCTGTATTAAAAGAAATGAGAACTGGCAAAGAAAAAAACTTTAAGTTTCCCTCAAAAGTTGAGGCTTGCGGAGGGGATGGGACTATTGAAAAAATTCCAGGACAGGTGGCATATCGTTGTGTAAATAAAAATTCTTTTGAACAACAGAAAAGAAAATTTCAACATTTTGTTTCAAAAAAAGCGTTTAACATAGATGGTATGGGCGCAAGTATTGTTGATGTTTTATTGGAAGAAAATCTCATTTCTTCCTATGACGATATTTTTTCTCTAAAAAAAGGGGATTTGTTGTTGTTGCCCAGGTTTGCAGAAAAGTCTGTCGATAATTTATTAGAGGCCATCGAAAATTCACGTGAGATTGAGTTAGCAAAGTTTTTGGTCGGGCTTTCTATCGATCAGGTGGGGGAGGAAACAACTATCGATCTAGCTAACCACTTTGGTTCTCTGGAAAAAATACAAAATGCTAGTCTCGAAGAATTAGAAAATGTCTACGGGATTGGGGATGTCGTTGCGAAATCTATCTACGATTGGTTTAAAGATACAAACAACCGACTTCTACTACGTCGTCTTTTAAAAGAAGTAAAAATAAAAGAATTTAGGTCTCCGAAACCTACATCTTTGAAATTAGAAGGGAAGAAATTTGTTTTGACCGGAACAATGGAAATAATGGGTCGCGACGAAGCAAAAGAAAAAATCCGCTCATTAGGCGGAAGTGTTTCAAGTTCGGTTTCTAAAAATATTGATTATGTTGTCGCTGGAGAAAACCCAGGATCGAAATATGAGAAAGCTGTTGATTTGGGGATAGATATTTTGGGTGAAAAAGAATTTTTGAAACTAATCGGGTAAAAATACAAAACACAGGAACACAAAGACTATCAAACCTAGTACACTTTTGAAAAAGTGTACGGGCAGGCAAAACACAAAAAAACGGATTAGCCTGCGCTAATCCGTTTCGGGTAAAATATCCAATTTCATCAATGGCTTGAATGATGTATTTTTCCTCTAGGTTTTTAATTTTTTGTTATAAATTTTTTAAAAACAACAAAAAATATTAAAAATCCTATTCCGGAAATAAAAACGCCTAATAGTATTTTATGTGCTATCAAGGCAAGACCCATACCAATAGCAATCAGGGCTATTGAAAGTAAACTCATTTTGGGATAATTAGATAACATACAATCTCTCATTTTTCTCTCCTCATGTTTTTTTGTTAAGAATTTTTGATTTTTTCTAATCCAATTAAACACTAGTTTGTTTTTTAGGTCAAGCCTTTATACTTTTCTTTCTTTCGTTTATACTAATTCTTATGGAACTTAAAGATATCGAAAAATTAGCTGAGCTTTCTAGAATAGAAATGTCTCAAG
>JAHJLO010000052.1 GCA_018821685.1 Patescibacteria group bacterium | reverse complement strand
GGGTGCTGACTCCAGCCTTTGTGTTGTAGTTTAGATACAAAGGCCGAAAAAACAAAACCTCGTGATTGCATTAGCAACTCACGAGGTTTCTTTATTTCTATTTAAATACTTAATTATTTTTTAAAGATCTAAGAATTTAAATCCCTTATCAACATTCTTCTTTATTTTTTGAATGTTTTTTTCATCTAATTTATTTGCACTGTAAACTTGGAAAACTTTCGTCTTTATTCCGCAAAAACCTAAAATTTTATTTTTAATTAAAGTTTTTGAAAGATTAGATAATAAGTAAAGGATATAAGGACTACCGCTGGAGGTAAAGACAACCGCTTTTTTCCCTTTTAAAAGTTTATTAGGAATTCCATGATTACCCATAGAAAAAGCAAAGCCTCTTGTCAAAATTCGATCAAAAAATCCTTTCAAAATTGCAGGCATTGTCCCCCACCAAATTGGGTAAATAAAAATTAAGTTTTCCGACTGATTGATTTTATTTTGAATCTCAATATTTTGTTGGCTGATATTTCTATTTCCCGTTGTGTAATGCTCATCATTTTGTAAAACAGGATTATAACCAATTTTATATAAATCAATTACTTCATATTCACTACTGGTTTTTTTAAGCTTTAACTCAACTTGATTTAAAGTTTCAGGAGCGTGTCCAGGAGTTTCTGGATGTGCGTAAATAATTAATGTTTTCATATGGCTATTCTTAAATTAAATTAATAAAAATTTTGTTGTTAACAATCATTTTATCACAATTATGGTAAAATTATTGCAATGAAAAATAAAGAAAAGTTTCTCAAAATATCAATAATATTTTTTCTTTTTTTGTTAGGCTGTTTAATTGTTTTATTAACAAAAGCGAATTATCTTTTAAATATTTTAATTGTTTATACTCCAGCCACAATCCTTACTTTATATTGGGCAAAAAACACTCGCTGGAAAATTATATTTTTTGCGACCATGGCAACATTATTATTTGCCATTCCTATTGAAATAATTGCTAGACTAGCCGATGCATGGGATGTCCTCTCTGTTTTACCTAGGATAGACAATCTTGCTCCGTTAGAAAATCTTCTCTATGCTTTTATAAATATGCTTTGGCCTTTAGCCTTTTACGAATATTTTGTAGATAGAGATAGCGGGAAAAAAATTAATTCAAGATCTAAATACTTATTTTTAATTTTTGTTTTGTTCAGTATGACAACCTACACTCTATATTTTATAAATAGAGAAATGCTGGTATTAGATTATTGGAAAATCGGATTTATCTTCTTATTAATACCAACTATTTTATTTTATATTTTTAATAAAAAACTTCTTAAAAAAACTATTCTTCCTATAACCTTCTTTGCTTTAATTTTTTTTATTCACGAAGTACTTTCTCTCTATCTAGGTCACTGGTGGTGGCCAGGAAATTATTTATTTACGATAGAGATGTTCAATCAACCCTTTCCATTAGACGATGTGATAATTTGGTATTTTCTTTCTACACCCGTCCTTATAGGAGGTTATGAACTTTTTTGGGATGATTTTAAGTAAGCTACCCCAGCCATGAAATCATAGAGTGTTCGCTCCGTTCGAGCCTCTTTAAAATAATACAACCCAATGTATTTTAGAATAGTGATATATTACTGGATCGCGAAGACGACGGGATTTGACATAATGCCTGATACACTGTAATATATTTTTCTAGAAGCCTAACTTTAAATATAAATGGAGGTAGTACATTTTGAAAGAAAAGAAAGGAGGTTATCTTCCAACTATACCCAAAAGACTGTGTTGTCGATGGGAAAAATGGGAAGACAAAATCGTTTTAAAAAAAGCAGAATCTGATGCTGAGATAGCGGAAAAATTAGGAAGGACTATTAATTCAATTAGAGTTAAAAGATTCAATTTACTAAAAGTAAAAAAATAATCTGGAAACTTGAGTTTCTTAAAAAACCTGGAGGAATCGCGAATGTCCGAAGAAAAAAGAAAATACCCTTGTGAAGCAACTGTTCTGGTTAGAACGAGAAAACCTAACTTAAAAGGAAAAAAAGTAACAGTGTTAACCCCAGAAACCTATGAGGATTGCTGTCGCATGAAAGTACACAGGGTCGAAATACAAGGCTACCCGAGACCTCCACGAGGATGCCCAACGTGGATGATGAAAAGTTTTATTCTTGAATTTGAAGACTAATCAAAAAAGTAGAGTCTGTTTACAAATAGCCCTTAATCCAAAAAAGATTAGGGGCTATTTTTTATTTACAAAATATCTTAAAATAAAAACTCTTTATTTCTAGATTTTCCCTAGCTTTTTGGCTAAATCTTCTGTTTCTTTTAACAAAGTTTCTATTTCTTTAATTCCCTTCTCCCAAAAAGATTTATCCATGATATCGATTCCCATTTTTTTGAAAATATTTTTTGGAGAATCGGAAACTCCTGCCGACAAAAATTCTTTTACATCTTCAATAAATTCTGGATTTTCTTTTACTGAATTCTGCATTGATTTTGATATAAGCAAACCGCTAGCATAGGAATATACATAGAAGAATCTCCTAATATGACTCCAATATACCCACCAGTTTTCTGAGCCTTCTGATTGTTCCACAAAATCTCCCATGTAAGCAGACATATTTTTTTGGAATAGCTTTCCAATTTCTTCTTTTGATAGATAACCTTTCTCTCTAAAATCTTTGTGAATATCTTGCTCGAATTTATAACAAGCAACTTGTCTGAAGATTGTGGAGATATCATTATTTAGTTTGTCCATCATAATGGTTAGCCTAAGCTCGTCATCGGCCTCTTTTAAAATATCTTCTAAAACAAAATCTTCCATGAAGGTGCTAGCGACTTCCGCGGTAGACATAGGAGTTCCGAAATTCAAAGCATTTTGTTTTTCCCTCATTAATTCGTTATTTATTCCGTGTCCTACTTCGTGGGCTATTGTCAAAACATCCTTCAACCTATCAGTATGATTTAACAAAATATATGTTGGTTGAGAAATTAAATTGTGGGCACAAAAAGCTCCATCACTTTTACCCTTTTTAGGGTGAGAATCAATTTGTCCATTCTTAATAAAACCTTCATAAATTTCAAGAAACTTTTGATCTAAATTCTTGAAAACTTTCAGGACAAGATTGGTTGCGTCTTCATAGGAATACTTTTTATCTATCTCGCCGTAGGGAACGTTTCTTTCGTGATATTCTAATTTATCAACGCCCATTAATTTTGATTTAAGCTCATAGAAGTCTTTGGCAACATTAAACTTTTCTGAAACAGCCTCAATTAAAGTATCCACCATTTCGCTATCAACGTCATCGCTAATATGTCGTCCTAAATCAGGTCGTTCAATCCCCCGAAGTTCATCGTCGACTTTTTTTGATTGTAAAATAGAATTCATTTCGTGTTCAGCAACATCAGAGTGTTTTTTCAAAATCTGGTTAAATGCCTGTCCAGCAGAATCCCGTGTTTCTTTGTTTTTACTATTAGTTAAACTTAAAATCTCCGAGAAGTTTTTCTTTTCTTTCTTACCCTCTTCTGTAATAATTTCACTGTCTTCTTTCGATAAAAAACTTTCAACCATATTCACCCAATTAGAGAAACTGGCTTTTGATTCAAGTGATAAAATATTTTCTTCTTTTTCACTTAATAGATATTTTGCTTCGGCAAACGAATTTTCTAGGTGATGTTTATATTTTTTCAAACCTTCAAACTCCAAGAATTTTTTCTGTTCACTTTCTGGAATCTTAGCAATTCGCATTCCAAAAAACCTAGCATCGTTTGAAATTTTTTGACTGAAATCATCAGCTCTGTTTTCCTTGGCTTTTAATTCTGTGTCGTTTTGGTCTTGAGCGGAGCGAAGAGAAAAATAATAGGCAAAATCACCACCTGTCCCATAATGACTAACCCACTCTTCGTAATCCTCCAAAGCCTCCTGAAGAATAGCTGGTTCTTTAAGATAGTCTTCTCTATCTTTCCATTTATTTATAAAGTCGTAGCTTTTTTGTTTTACAATTTTTTTGTTTTCTTCTATTTTAGGATCATCATCGCCGTCAAAAAAACAACTGAAATCCCAGTAAACTTTTTTATTTTTTTCCATGGGGAAATTTTAACATAAAAATTAATTTTAACCCTAACTTAATTTAAAAAAATGATGTAAAATTAATTGTAGATAAATTATATGAAGCGAGCATATAATTCCGTCGCTCGGGTTAAATAAAAATAAATAAATAAAATTCACTTATTTTTATTAACCCTCGCTAGAAATTATATGAAGCGAGCATATAATTCCTTCGCTCGGGTTAAATAAAAATAAATAAATAAAATTCACTTATTTTTATTAACCCTCGCTAGAAATTATTAATTTAGATCGGAAGAGCACAAG
>JAHJLO010000051.1 GCA_018821685.1 Patescibacteria group bacterium | reverse complement strand
TGATACGGATTTTCCAGTTCTAACATCCTGAGCTGCCTTTTCTAAAATTTTACGAAAAACCACGTTATCAACAACCTCAGCTGTATTTTCGATAACCTTAACAATAGGGACACCACTCAAAAGCATGGTATTCATATTGCTAGCAATTCTTGTCAGGTAAAGTTTTCTGTATAAACTTCCTAAATATGGAATAGAAATTTTAAAACGTGATAAAGATGTTTTTCCTGCTTCAGTCCTACTAAAACGAGCAAAGAAGAAAGCACCGATAACGACGAAGATCAGCATGAAAAAACCATAATTTAACAAAGCATCACTTATTCCCATAACTATTTTTGTGAAAAAAGGAATCTCCTGACCAGACTCAACCAAAATAGAACTAATTTTAGGGATAACCATTGTAAACATTAAAATCATAACTACAACGAAAACAACCATAACAAAAGCAGGATAAATTAAGGCACTTTTTGCCTTAGAAGTTAGGGCGTAGCTTCTATCTAAGTGATCAGCTAAATATAAAAAAGTTTGATTAAGTTTTCCTGATTCTTCCCCGGCCCGAACCATATTCACATAAAAATCGGAAAAAACCTTTGGATGTTTTGACAGCGCTTCAGAAATAGAACTACCGGCCTGTAAATCATCAGCGATAATTCCTAGACTCTTTCTCAGGACAGGACTCTCTGATTCAGAAGCTAGTAGCCTAAAGACACGTAAAACTGAAACCTGAGCCTCAAACAAAGTTGCCATTTGTCTTGAGAGAATAACAACGTCTTTGTTAGAAGCTCTCTCAAAAAACGTTATGTTCCCAAAAATATTTTTATCGGCTTGGTCAATAGAAACAACAACAAAGCCTCTTTCTTGAAGAGAATTGATAGCAACATCATTATTAACGGCCTCAATCTGACCCTCTTTGGTTGCCCCCCCTTTATCTATAACTTTATATTTAAATAACATTGTTTTTTGTTTCTAATTAAAATACTATACTAATTTTTCAAGAGCACCCACATTTAGTGAATACTTACGAGCATTTTCAATACTGACTTCTCCTCTTCTAACCAAATCTGCCAAAGACCTATTAAGACTTAACATTCCTAACTGAGATCCTGTTTCAATAATCGAGTTTATTTCATAAGTTCTTTTTTCTCTTATTAAGTTAGAAACAGCATTGTTGTTAATAAGCAACTCATAGGCAGGAATCATTCCTCCAGAAACTCTTGGAATCAATCTTTGGGATAATATCCCAGTCAAACTGCCCGCCAATTGTGTTCTAATCTGATCTTGTTGAGCCGCAGGGAAAGAATCAATAATTCTATCGATGGTTTGAGCCGCAGTATTAGTGTGTAAAGTTGAAAACACTAAGTGACCAGTTTCAGCAGCTGTTACAGCTGTTGAAATAGTTTCAGCTCCTCTCATTTCCCCGATAAGAGCAACGTCGACGTCTTGTCTAAACATAGACCTCAAAGCTACAGCAAAATCGACAGTATCGACACCAACCTCCCTTTGATCAATAATGGACTTTTTGGGTTCATATAAATACTCAACAGGGTCTTCAATGGTTACAATATGTTCGTTCCTTTCTTGATTAATTATCTCAATCATAGCAGCAAGTGTTGTTGATTTTCCTTGCCCAACAGGACCAACTACCAAAAAAAATCCTTGCTGTATTTCAGTAAACTTTTTTAAAATCGGAGGAAGATTAAGTTCTTCAAGTGTTTTGATTTGTTTAGGAATCAACCTTAGGGCGATGCTCATCAACCCTTGATGGAAAAAACCATTTCCTCTAAAACGACTTCCTGTATCACTATATGAAAAATCGATTTCTTTTTTCTCTAAAAATTTTTCTTTATTTTGAGGAGTTAACAATTCATCCAAAAAACCAAGTAAGTCTTCTTTGGTCGAAACCTCGGTACTGGTTAAAGGAATTAAAGAACCATCAACCCTGATAAAAGGAAGTCTTTCTTCTGTAATATGGAGATCGGAACCCCCCTCTTTTACAACGCGATCAATTAATATTTCTAGTTTTTGTTTATGTGTCATATTTTTTTCCCGTTCTTGCGGGCTTTAATTTATCCCGTAAAATGGGAATAATAAAATTTATTTTTTACCAAACTTTTTATCGGCGATATCGGTAACCTTAGACAAAACTTCCGAAGGAATCGTACTTGCCTTAATAATATAACCATCAATGGATAAACTTTCTACTCTATCAATATCTGATTTTTGACCCTGATTTGATAAAATAATTATCGCGGACTTTTCAGCTAGTTTTTCACTTCTAATCTTTTCTAACAATTCAAAACCATCCATTGCTGGCATGATTAGATCCATAAGGACGATATCAAAAATATCATTTTCTTTAATTTTCTCGAGAGCCTCTTGCCCACCAAAAACGGTTTCAACATCAAAACTGTTTTCCTTAAATTTAAGCGAGTACATTTCGATTAGAAACTTATCGTCATCAATCAATAATATTTTATATCTAGAATTTTCTTTCATACAATACATTATACATTAAGTTTCAAAATTAAATATATTACATTTCCACACCTATAATTTACCAACTTCTTCAAATGGAATTTTTTTATCAAAAGCCTTAATAATAGCATCCTCCTTCATAGTAAGAACTCCTTGAGACCTAACAATTTTATCCAAATTTGTATTATTAGGGTTATTTAAAATAGCATCTTCGATCTCTTTATTCATTTCGATTACTTCAAAAACACCCACCCTCCCTTTTGTACCCGCAGGACATTCATCAGAAGGAACTGCCTTATAAACATTTTCAGAAAACTTAACTTTATTTCTAAATTCTTCTGGTAAATTACTAAATTCTTTCTCTATCATCATTTTGATACTACCCTCAACAGGAATAGCCTCTCCGGAATTAGGACATAGACGTCTAGCAAGTCTCTGGGCGACAGCCAAGATTAAAGTAGGAGCAATAAGATAAGGATCAACTCCCATCTCGATAAGCCTTGGAATGACACCGACAGCGGAGTTCGTGTGTATAGTAGATAAAACTAAGTGACCAGTTAAAGCCGCCTGAATAGCAAGAGCTGCTGTTTCTTTATCTCGAATCTCCCCCACCATGATAACATCAGGGTCTTGTCGCAAAGTAGTTCTTAACCCACTGGCAAAGGTATATCCTATCTCTGGTCTAACTTGAGATTGGCTGACACCTTCAATATTAAATTCAACAGGATCTTCAAGACTTAAAACATTTTTAGATTCTCGATCAACTTCATTAAGCAAAGAATAGAGTGTCGTTGATTTTCCCGAACCTGTCGGTCCCGATATAAGTATCATCCCATAGGGTTTCTTCACAGCTCTTCTCAATTTTTCTAAGTCCACAGGAGAAAGCCCGGCTTCTTCAAGCCCCTTAACACCCTTTTCGGGCTCAAGAATTCTCATAACAACCTTTTCTCCATAATAAGCGGGAAAAGTAGAAACTCTAAAATCAACTTTTCTATTTTCAATACGAGCCGAAAAACGTCCATCCTGTGGTTTTCTTTTTTCATCTAATTTCATATTAGAAAGAACTTTGATTCGAGCAACCACGGCACTATGAACACTAGCAGGCAACACTAAATTAGTATGTAAAACACCGTCAACTCTAAAACGTACACGGACCTTACTTCCCATATGTTCAATATGAATGTCAGAAGCGTTTCCTTCGGCCGCGTATCTTAAAATAGTCGCAACTATTTTTGTCACAGGAGCCTCTTCAATAATCTTTGTTTCCTGTTTTGTTTTCGGATTATTCGAAGAAGAAGAATCTTTCTTGGAAATTTCTGTCGATATTTCTGACTCAAGTTCAGTCAAAGCCTTTGTTACTTCACCATGTAAACCTTTGTAGCCCTCAAGGACCTTATTGAAATCTTCGTTTGAAATAACGAAAAGCTTAAAAGGTAAATTATTTTTTGAAGAAATAAATTGAAGAGCATCCCTCGCTTCCATGTTGTCCGGGTCAACCATTCCAACTTCCAGAAAGCCTTCCTCGTCAACGCTAATAGGGATGAATTTATAATGAGCTGCTGAAGTTTCAGGAATCTTTTCAAGAACACTCAGCTCAATTCCTTTTTCACCAATTTTTTTAGCGGGGATATTAAAATATTCCTCTTTAGCAACGACAATATCCTGAGATTTAACACCTCTTTCAATCAAAACATCATCTACGATTTTTCCAGAAGTAGAAACTTCTTTTTCTATCGAAGAAATTTGGCTACTTTCAATAGCCCCTTTTTTTGCTAAAACATCTAAAAAACTCATTATTTATTTAAATTAAACTTAGATTAAAAAGAACAATTAGATAGTTGCGAATGGATTTTCTCTACCAGCTGGTTGTGGAGCTATTTCAACTCCAAAATCTTTTAAATTAGAAAAAGCATCATCACTAAAAATATCACCGTTCAACTCAATTGATTTTATTTCCAACAATAAAACCAGCAGATCACCTCCAACCTGAGATACCCCACCGCTAGACACTAGCAAACTTTCAGAAGCTCCACTAACAAAACCAAAGGTTCCGAACAAAACAACAACTAAAGTAAGTATTCCAATTATTTTTTTCATATTGATTTTATTATTAAATTATTTTAATCGATAGGTTTTTATCGTAAAGTTATATTTATAAACATCAGACTCGGTGTTTAAAGGTGGATTAAAATCAAGGTGAGTTATATCAACCAGTCTCAAACTATCCCTCAAATCACCAACAAATTTAACGAAATTTTCATAGTTAGCTGACATAGAAAAACTTAAAGTAACATCTTCATATTTTTGAATATCCGCAATATTAACTCTAACATCGTCACTCTCTGAATTAGAATTGATTTTAACATCTCTAATGATAGCACCATAAACAGAAGCGATACTATCAACGTCCATAATTAATCTAACGTTATCTACATTATCAGGAAGTAACTTTCTAATTCTACTTAAGTCTTCTTCTGTAAAAGAATTGTATTGTTCGAGAAGAGAATCTCTTACCTTTCTCAATTCCTTTGATTTGTTAAGAGCCTCTTGGTACTGATTATTTACGTCTTTTAAGACTTTTACTTCTTTATAGTTAGGATCAATATACATAACAAACAACCCTATTGATAACACTATTAAAATTATTGGGATTATAAACTTATTCATAATAATTATTTACTCAATTCTTTTTCTATAAGAAACTAAATCTTTATCCACGGTAGCAGAAAAATCAAAAACAACTTGTCCTTCATCATTAACGTCTAAATTAGAAAAAACAATATCTTTGATTAAAGGGTGATCTCCCAAAATATCTGACTGCAAAGCAACTGTCGAATAGTCCCGAGCAATGCCTTTCATTGAAAGGTGAAGACCATCTTCTTTTAAAGAGAAATCGAAACTCTTGAATTGAACCGTCTTTAAAGTATTGATTTCTAGCACTTCGAAAAGACCGGTTAAATCAATATGGTTATTTAACAGCTCTTCTGAAATTTTTATTCTTTCACCTAATCTTGAAAATTGATTGATTGAATTAGTATCAAAGTTTTCTTTTTCTCTTTCAAGCATAATAGAGCTTTCTTCAATTTTATTCTTTAAAAAATTTTTATACAAAAAAACTCCCAAAGAAGAAACTATCGTGGCTAAGAAAATAACCATCGCAACAAGAAAAGCGAAATTCACCGACCCCGTTTTTTTAACTTCAAGGGAGGTGTTTTTTTTAGGAATAAAAGAAATGTTATCAGCGCCTGTAACCATATTAGTATTATACAAGTATTTTAAATAAAGTGCTTGTGGAAAACAAGAAAAAACAACTGGGTTTTCGTCTTGTTTAGAAGGAACTTAATTGTTTTTATATTACTCCGACTGGCTTAAACCTCTCAAAGCAATCCCTAACGAGACAGCAAATCCTGGCCCAACCTTTTTTAATAAATCATCGAGAAAAGCGGGAGTCTCTATTTTTGAAAAAGGGTCTGTCACTTCGGCCTCCATTTCAGAATGAGATTGAGCAAAATCTACCATGCCATTAAGGACAGCTCCTCCTCCCGTAACAATCAGTTTATCAATATTTTTATTGTATTTTTTCTGGTAAGACAAAATCACTTTACCTGTTTCATTAAAAATATATTCAAGATTCGAAGAAACAATGTCGGAAACTTGTTTATCTTTTTCTGTCTGTCCGTTTACTCCAATAGTAATTTTTTGTTTTTCAGCCTCATCAATACTAATACCAGTTGATCTAGAAATATTTAAAGTAATATCCTGAGAACCTCGAGCAATAATATGAGAATCTTTTATAACTCCCTGCTCAACCAAATATAGTTTAGTAGCACCAGAACCCATATCTAAAACAGCAAAATTTAAAATGTTTTGTCCTGCAACTGCTCTAATTGTGCTAAAAATTTCTATTTCCAAAAAATTAAGATTCAATTTTGCATTTTCAATTATCGTTTTTTTCTGAGCAACAGTATCTTTATGAATAGCAGCAACTAAAACCTCTGTTTTTTTAATATCCTTTGGTTTTTCTTTAACAGAAGAATCGGTACTTTCATCAAAACCAGAGGTAGCATGGTTTATTTTAGGAATAATTTTCCAATCTAAATCTACTTCCGAAATAGGAACTGGTATATATTTTCGAGCTTCAATGGGAACCATCTGAGCTAATTGCTTAGGGTCATCGGTTGGCATTTCCATAACAAACACAAGACTGGATTTTAAAGGGATAGAAACACCACATTCAGATGTTGTAACATTTGACTCTTTCAACAAATTAGTTAAAGCCTCAGCTGTTTCTGCCTCGCTCAAAATAGTAGATCTTCCTGCTTCTGTTTTTGCATAGGGGCCTAAAGAAAGTTCACCGTATGTTTCAAGAACAACTACTCCTTTTTTCTTTTTTAATTGAACAATTTTAATCGAAGAAGAACCAATATCAACACCTAGAAAACTAGCGTCTTTCCTGCCTCCAAATATTTTTTTAAAAGGATTTTCCATATAATTTTAACGGTTTTAAATTTCGATTATCTATATGACTAGAATTATATCATAAAATTTTATTTACAAACTAAATAAAGGTTAATTCATTAGACTTCTTCGAAAAGACTCCTGTATAATTACTTTTAATGAACCTGATATCTTTTTTTAAAAAAATAATCAACTTTCTTTTAGATACCGCTTTTCCGAGAACAAAGCTTGAAAAGAAACTTTCAGAAATAACAGCAGAAGAATTGTATTCTGAAGCACCGAAAACAAGAAATGAAGATAAGAAAATGATAACAGTATTTAGCTACGAAGATAAATTAATTAAAGAAGCTATTAGTTCTTTTAAATTCAGAAAAAATAAGAGACTGGCTAAAATATTCGCGCAAATTCTCTACGACGAAATTTTAGAACACATGTCCGAGCTAGAAACATTTTCTAATTTTAAGAAACCAATTCTTATTCCAATTCCCCTATCAAAACAAAGGATGAGAGAAAGAGGATTTAATCAATGCGAACTAATAGCAAAAGAAATGAGTATTCTAGATAAGGATTCTTCTTTTGTTTTTGAAAAAAATGTTTTAATTAAAATAAAAGACACTCCCCACCAATCAAGAGCAAAAAATAAAAAAGAGCGACTGGAAAATTTAAAAAAAAGTTTTAGTGTAAAACAATCAGAAAAAATTAGAGGAAAAAATATACTTCTACTTGATGATGTCACCACCACAGGAACTACGTTAAAAGAAGCAAGCAAAACCCTGAGGAGATATGGAGCTAAGAAAATCATTTGTTTAACTATTGCTCATTAACTTTACCAAGGCAAGGCCTTAGTAAAATTAATCAAAAGGACCCTTCCCCTAATAAAATACCTACGGCTTCATACTTTGCTCTAATTAAATCTTTGGATTCATCTAAAGTTAATTGGTTCCATTTATTTTCTAATTTTTGACGCACAGAGTCCAGCGCCTCCTGTTGGTCTTTTTTTTCAAAGACAAGAGCCGCTTTAAACAAACCACTTATCCTGTTAAAAGCGTCTATACTATCTGCTTCAGCAATTATTTGTTCTTCTATACTGTGTCTTTCATCATTTCTCGATCCTCTATGATTTAAAATACACCTCTTAACTAATTCAATTCTATCATCGGGATAATTAAATTCTTTTAATTTCTTTCCGGCAATTTCGGCGCCAGTCTCATGATGATTTTCTCTTCCGTGAACAATAGAACCAATATCATGTAACCACGCAGAGAGAACAACGATTTCTTTATCAGCATTAAGTTTTGTTGCTAATTCTTCGGCTATTTTTACCATTGGAGCAAAATGATAAATATAAGGTTCATATCCATATTTACTAGTTGGTTTTTTACATTCATCCTCAACAAATTTTCTGATTTCTTCTATTATATTCATAAATAAAAGTATACAATATAAAAACTTTAATGATAAGTAAAGTTGGATTTTAACAGTAAAATATGTTACTTTATTTGTACACGGAGAGGTGGATTGAGTGTTCAATGAGTGTTCACGAGCGAAGTGAGTGATTACACGAATTAATCCGCCGAAGCGTAGTGTAGGAGGAGTTGAGAAAAACTAAATAAAGTACACGGAGAGGTGGGTGAGTGGATAAAAAGCGTTTAAGCTTTTTATCTGGTTTCTAGCGAAGCGAGAAAATTACCGAAGTTGAGCGAAGCCCTAGACAAATTTTGAAAAAATTTGACGGGCAAGCGAAACAGGTAATAGGAGGTCTTTTGTTTACAAAAGAAACCAGCACACTGCTAACGTGCCGAGGTGTAAAAGCCTCCGAGGGCTTGATTTAAGTTCTGATAAATATTTTTTATCTTTTATAAAAAATATTTATCAGAAAAGAAAGCAAACTACTTTGCTTTCTGTCTGAAATCAAGAGACGGAAGCATATCGAGTGAAACGAGATAGCTGAGTCGGGGTCGCAAACACTTAATAGATTTCGAGCGAAGCAAAGAAATATATTTAGTGATTTGAGACCGAATCCCGAACAATTAAAATTGAATAAACACGGAGAGGTGGGTGAGTGGTTTAAACCAGCACACTGCTAACGTGCCGAGGTGTAAAAGCCTCCGAGGGTTCGAATCCCTCCCTCTCCGCAGTGAGATTTATTTATCGGAAGACCCGTAGTCCTAAGATAATAAATTATAAATAAAAACCCTTGGTTTCTAAAAACTAAGGGTCTTTATTTATTTACTACATATAACACTTAAATCAATCCCTAGTGTTTGTTTAAGATATGCTGATGCGGCTCCCAAAACTACAGACTGATTATCGGTAATTTTTGTTTTTGAAATTCCCGGTTGTACAATAACAATTTCCGGTCGAATTTCTTTAAAATTTGTCTCTCGAAGAATAGTGCTGAGGATATTACTATCACCCTTAATAAATCGACTACGACTAGGATCACTTTTATGTCGTTTTTCCCTATGTTCTAGATGATTTACTAAGTTTTTAATTTTACCAGGCCATTTTGCAGATCTTACTGCCTGTGACGCAACTTCCACTACATCTTTTACCCGTTTTCCTTTATAGGCCCCTCCAGAAAATTTACAATGAATCAATGTTAAATTTATACAATCTTTTTCACTTTTTATACAAACTAAATCTGCAGCCTCACCAGCATCATCATCATCGAAAACTATGTCAAAACCACTTTCAATGTAATGCTTAGCAGTATGCCACTGTATTGAATCTTCTCGCCTAATTCCTTTTTTCCATAATGATTCTTTTTTTATATCAATAGTTGTTGGCCATACCCATGAGATTAAATGTTCTTTTGGTATTTTTACCAAACCTGAATCTTCTGCACTCAGGAGAATATTTCCATCTAATTCAGAAAGATCAATGAAACGAACCAGAGGAGGATAATCTCTAAAGTATTCTAATAAAGGAATTTCCATTTTACCTACCTTTAGAATAGGATCAGTTGATGTTAAGTTTGAAATATCAAAACCAGCCTCTCCTTTAATATTCATTTTGTACTTACACAAAGATTTTTCGTCTTCTCCAACAACAATTTCAAAACTCAAGTTTGATGACAGTGGTTTAATATTTATAAGTTTTATATCAAGATTAAACAGTTCGTAATCTTCTCCAGAAATAGTCACAATAACTCTTTCTTCAGATTTACAGATAAGTTCAATAGGCCAATCAATCGAAAGAACTTCACAAGTTGGTAATGTTTTAACATACTCAGGGATTAAAACATTAGAGATAACCGATTTCGTATCAATTGAATTATCAATCAGCTTTCTTCCCACCCCAGAAGCCCATTTAATGAATTGAGGTATAGTCCCCGCAGACTTAGACCAAACTCTTCCTTTGTGTGAACAACCGATGGTAATCTGTTTACCATTTTCCCACCCGTAACCGCTCACATTTGATTTTCGCGAACCTTTCTTTTCAGTTTCGCTGAGAGCTTGTTTAACATCTGCGCCAGTGTACATAGCGAAACTTAAATTTTTTCTTCCATGTTTTGTAACCCCTAGATTATTAAAAACAAGTCGTCCAATGCCACCAAGTGAGCGAAACATATCCTCTCCGTTTATTTGCTTTTTTGCACCAACGGCTTTTGCAATATTATCATGGCTAGAAGTTTTATTAGTACTAGCCAAATAAAGGAGTTTATTTTCTTGGTCAAAATGAAGCACAAACAGATGCCAATCTTTTTGTTCGACTTCTTTCGCATTAGTCCATTTTATATTCTCTTTTGATCGGGTGACAAAATACAGAGTTTTTGTTTTCTCATTTATCCACATATTTACGATTTCATATCTGTTCGGGAGACCTTCGTGGAAGCGTTTAGGATGAAATTCCTCACATGAAAAAAATTGGGTGCTAAATGTTGGTCTTAAGGAGTTTTGAGAAATCTTTGCATCATCGATTTCTGTTTTATCAAACGATTCAGAATTATCTAAGAAATCAATAAATTCAGCATGTTCTTTTGCTGCGTCTGAACTCATTTCTCTTAATATTTTGTTCCAGTCAGAATCTTCACTATACAATTGCTCAAGCCATCCAGAGATATTTTTGTCTGCGATATTAGCAATAACAGTAGCATCTCCAAGATTTTTCTTACCCTTTCTTGTGATTCGTCCAACAAATTGAAGAAGTACAGCAAGACTTTGATGCTTGTCATGTACTGCCGCTATTTTTAGTGCTGGTATGTCAACACCCTCTCCAATCATATTTACACAGACTACAATCTTTGAGTGACCACTTCTCACATTTTCAATTCGTTCATCAGTGTCTGTCAGTTCAGAATGAACCAACTGCGGATTTAAATCAGAAGCAATTTTTTCATATATTTTAATAAGATCGGTTGCTCGTTCTTTAGACTTACATCTCGCTATAAGTTGGTGAGACTTTCCTTCTTTAATATCTCCTCGTAGTTTTTTAACAGCTGTCTTTGCAATTTCTAAATCCGCTCTTTCTTGATCGATCTCATGGATTGGAATAAAACTAATGGGCTTAAAATACCCATCTTCTTGTGCTGTTCTTAGAGGATAAGAATAAATCACACTACCCTCTACTAATTTTCCATCATTTCTAAACGGAGTAGCTGTAAATTGTAAAATAGGTTTATCCGAAAAAGCTAATTTTAAATCTGCCCATGTTTTAGCGGCTACATGATGTGCTTCATCCACTACTAATAAATCCATGATATCGGCAATATCTTTTCGATAATCATTTGCTGTTCCGCCTGAAACGGATGATATGATCGAAACCAAAACATTACAATCTTTAAAGATATCCAAATCTTTTTTAGTTTTTGGTCGCTTCTTTATTATGCCGACCACAGGGTAGGTGGCTTCATTTGTTAAGATACCTAATTCTTTTAGTAAGCCAAAAGATTTAAATTTATTAACTATCTGGTTCCTCAGTGCTTTACTCGGAACAATAACTAAAGTCTTAGCTACTTGATTTGCGACTTGTAATGCAAGTATCGTTTCAGTTTTACCTGTCCCTGTTGGCATCACAATTGTGGCTGGATTTTTACTTAAACTCCAATGTGAACCTATAGCAAACAGAGCTCCTATCTGTGGTGGTCGTAAACCAAAATCTTCAATCTTTTCCGCGGGCGCTATCTCTGTTTTATAAACTAATTGACCTCTCCAAGATTTAGATATTTGTTGTGATATCTTCTCCAACCCTTTAGATTTAATATCGTTTAGTTTTTCATCTAAAATAATGTGAGAAATCCATATTAAATTATTATTGTCATCAAGATGTATAATCCCATCAACCCCTTTTATAAG
>JAHJLO010000120.1 GCA_018821685.1 Patescibacteria group bacterium | reverse complement strand
ATCTTGAAGAGTAACGAGTATATATCGACCATTTGATGCAACTGTTATACTTGAAACTGATGATTTTAAGCCTTTGATATTAATAAGCTTTGTTTTATTGGCTAAATCCCATATAACTATACTATCGTTTTCGGATTTTGTAGATGAAACAGCAAGTTTAGCATCTGTTGAAATTTCTATGTTATTTACAGGATAGTCATGGTTTTCCAATAAAGTTAATTCTTCTTTATGGTCATCAAAATTATACATAAGTATTTTACCATTTTCACAGCCACAAAGAAATACAGAACCATCCATACTAATTGATGACGATAATATATTTCCATGTTTAGATTTTATAGTAAGAATATGTTTTCTTCTTAACTTATTCCATAAATTTTTATGAAATAAAATATTGAGATCCCATATTTTTATTTCGCCACCAATGCTCGTTGATATAGCTTTTGTAGCATCACCACTTAGACAGATTGATGATATTTCTTGTTTATGAGCAAATATCTTGTTAATATATTTTTTTTCTGCTATGTTCCATAAAAAAAATTGATTTCCTTGAGAAAACGATATTGCACATTCTCCTCCGGGAGAAAGTACTGATTGAATAATTTCTTGATTATGATTATCAAAGCAAATGATCTCTTTTTGATTTACAAGATCCCAAAGCCTTAACGTACCATCCTGTCCACCAGATAGTGCAAATAGTTTATCTGAGGACATTGATATAGTTTTTACAGCTCCATTATGACCGATGAGAATATTTTTTTCATACCAAAATGCTTTTTTCTCATTCTCAGCACCAACACACCAATTTTTAGCTTCATCCAGTATTTTATATGGACCGCACTTTTCTTCTGCATTTTTAAGAATATACCAGACTTTTTGTTTACATTCTCGATCAAGCATAATCGAAATGCTGTTTTTGGTTTGCTTTATTTGAGACTGATTATTCATCAAAGCTATTTTTGCAACACTTCCTGCATAGTGATAAAAATCTTCCCATATATAGCTATCTCCCTCTGATAAATTCTTGAAAATATCCATACACTCTTGATAACGCTCTTCAAGATACATCCATTTTGCCTTTAATCTTAGCAAAACAGGGTATTTTGAAATATCTTTTAAGCTTTCTAGCAGTTTAAGAGACTGAATTTTATAACTTCCAAATTCTAGAGAAGCATGCACAAGTACTTCAATTAATTTTTGCCTGTTATCAGAGCTACTTGGAAGATTCTTAGCATCCTTCCAAAAATTCAGAAGATTACACTGCTTGTTTTTGAGAAAAAACAAAAGTCTATTTAAATTTGCTTCAAGACATTGGGGATGTTTCAAGCAAAGTTTTTCAAGTTTTTCAAAACCTTCCTGAAGGTATGAATCTCCCATTTCAAGTAATGATACAGCCTGATTATTTAAAGCATAATGAGAAAGCTCTGAATTTCCATTTCTGTTTTTTTTAAAATCTTTAGAAAAAAGACTTTTATAAACACTAAGCAGTTCATCCTCTATATCAACGAATGATTGTGGACGATCACTAATTTTTTTTGATAAACACCTCATAACCATATCAAATAAGCTGTTTTTACTTTTCCTTTTAAATATTGGAAATTTTGAAGTAACATATTTTCTTATGTTTGTTGGTTCCAGATGTGTGTGAGCATAGAGCCATCCCTGATAATTTGTAACCTCAAATGGTTTTTGTCCATGTGTTAGAAGTTCATATAATATGAGTCCAAAAGCGTAGATATCAGTTTCTTCTGTAACTCCTTTACTATAAGCATATTGCTGAGGAGACATGTATTGTGGTGTTCCAAGCATATCACGTGTTTGAGTTAAATCAGGAGGGAGAAATTTATCCAGTTTGCTAGGAATTATCTCTTTTCTTTCTAATTCTCCAAAGCCTTTTACTTTGGATAATCCCATATCGGTAATTTTTAATACATTTTCTCTGTTATCAATTAGTATATTACTAGGTTTTAAGTCTCTGTGTATGATTCCGTTTTTATGGAGATGAGCCATACCTCTGCAAATTTGAATTGCATAATTTAAAGCAATATCTAAGTCAATATCTTGCTTACTTTCAGCACTTTTATCTATAATATCTTTTAGACTATCACCTTCTACATATTCTATAAAAAGAACAGGAATATTATCGAGATAATCAAAATATATTGCAGATACAACATTTGGATGCTTTCCAAGTCTCATCCATGATACGACTTCTCTCTCAAATCTATCCGATTGTGATTCCTTCGTACAGTATTTCATTGCAAACTTCTGTTCACTTTTTTTATCATATACAAGGTGAACCTCTCCCATACCTCCACTTCCAAGTATACGTAAATATTCATATTTTCCTGCGATAGTTTTTCCAGGAGCCAGACTTTTGAGACGTTTAGAAAAACTCTTTGAAGCATTATTTTGAGATATCATAATGTTATTCTTTGTAAATGTGAATTGTTTAGGAATTTCTGGACTACACTATTTGCTTCTTTATCTTACACTCAGTTGCTAATCTAAAATTTACTGTACATAATTTTCTTATTTTATCTTAAACTTAATTTTGTGTCAAAATAGTTTTATAAATCAAGATTTATGGTGCAATATTTTTATGCGAAATAACAGTCACATGATTTTGGTGAAAATCGTATTACAGTTTATATAAGCTTTGTTTATAAGCTTTTTCATAGAGTTTTTAATAGTTTAATAGCTGTTCTATATTATAAGCTTTTTATTATCAAATGACTTTTTTCTTGAAATAAGGAAAAACTTTGCTAAATTACAGTTTTTAAAATCGTTTAGCCTTATGGAAGGCTTTTTGATATGTTTAACTCTTTTTATTTGGAGTAATGAAATGGCTCATAAAATTAATGATGAATGCGTAGCATGCGGTGCATGTGAATCTGAATGCCCTACTGAAGCTAT
>JAHJLO010000050.1 GCA_018821685.1 Patescibacteria group bacterium | reverse complement strand
TGATATAATAAAAATATGAAAAGATTCACAAAAATATTTTTAATGGTTATAGGAATACTTCTCGTATTGAACGGCCTTGTTAATATCTTTGATGACGCAATGATTCTCTCGTACGATATAACCTCTATATTGTCAGGGTTTGGTTTTGGTCTAGTAGCTATTTTAGTTAATTCAAAGAATTAACAACTTAGAATTGGAAATTCGATTCCTTTAACTTCTTTTCCCCAACGCCCTATTTTTTTATCGATACATTAGTTATAATTTATATATAACTAATTAACTAATTAATTTACCCTAATCCATTAAAAATGGACGGGCAAGAAAAAATATGGAAGAAAAAATAAAAGATATAATTTTAGTATTAGCGGTGATTGTTATCGCTTCTCTTGGTTACTATTATTACCAGAGTTACACACAGACGTCTGTTGATGAACAAATCTCTGAAGAAATTACTGTCGATGAAAAAGATCTTGCACCAAGTTCAGGATCTACTGTTTCTACCCAAACGCAAAAAACAGAATCTTCTTCAACAAACCAATTACCGACGATCACTGAAGATGGAATTTATTTGGTTTATTATTTTAATGAAGGATTTTCTCCAAAGATCTTGCAAATAAGACAGGGATCTTCTGTTAGATTTGTAAACAAATCTGATCATGCAATGAGAGTTTTTACAACCAACACATCAGAATACAGGTTTAACCAGTTGAATCAAACCGAGTCTGTGGGAAAGGATGGAACCTATGATTTTACTTTCTTGGATAAAGATGTCTGGACATATTTTAATCAAGACACTCAAACTGATCACGCTAGTATTTTAGTTTATTAATTTTTTTTAAAAATATATATGGAGTATCCAGAAAAAATATTCAAAATAGATCATCTTGAAGGTATTTCTGAAAAACAGATTGAGGAACACCTTAAGCTTTATTCTGGATATGTAAAACATACTAATTTAATTTTTGAAAAAATAGCAACTTTGTCGAAGGACCCAGATAATAATGCTTATGTCATTTCTGAACTCAGACGTAGGTTTGGTTTTGAGTTTAATGGGATGAGAATGCACGAGTATTATTTTGAAGAATTTGTAGAAGGTCCAAAGGAAGCAGATAAAGATAGCGAACTTTCAAAAATTCTTTCTGAAAAATACGGTAGTGTTAACTCAGCCATGGAATATATGGAAGATGTTGCTTTAACGAGAGGTATTGGATGGATGGTTCTTTGTTACGATTCTATTGCAAAAACACCTTATGTGGTTTGGGTTGGAGACCATGAGTTGGGTCAACTAGGAGGTTTGTCTGTAATAATGGTTTTAGATATGTGGGAGCACGCTTTTATGGTGGATTATACCCCCAGTGAGAAGAAAAAGTATATCCGATCTTTTTTTAATAATTTGAATTGGAAGGTTCCTGAAAACCGATTTCGTGGTATAATGTAGACTCTAAATTAGTTAGGGTTTAACTTGTTAATTTTTAGAGTGAATAAGTATTATTCGTTTAATTTTAAAAAAAAGTATGAAAAAATTTAATTTATTGTTAAGTAGTGTTTTAATAACAGTCCTCGCTCCTACAATTCTTTTTGCAGCTCAAAATGGTTCAGGGAATGAGAACGAAGATTCTGGAAATTCTGCTTCTGCCGTGGCTTCTGAGTCTTCAGATGATCAAAAAGGAGAACAAGAACAAAAAAGAGATCGTTTAGAGGATGGTAGTTGCGATAGCGGAGACGGTGTTTGTCAGGACCAGGACCAGGACCAGGACCAGGATCAAGACCGAGATCAAGATAAAGACCAAGACCAAGATCGAGATAGAGATCGTGATGGTGATCAAGACGGAGAACCTGATCAAGATAGAGACCAAGATCGTGACCGTGACCGTGATCATGACGGAGATGGTTTGCAAATAGGAAATGCCACTTCAACTAATGCTACTTCGACTGATGTTTCAGTTGAACAGAGAAGAAGTAGAATTGCTAATGCTGTTAGAGAGATGGTTCGTGTTTCCGAAGGAAGTGAGGTTGGTGAAGAAATAAGAGTTATGGCTCAGGAACAAAAAGAAAACTATGAAAAAGCGGAAGAAGCAGGTGTAGAAGTTTCAAAGAGAGGAGGTGTTGCAAGATTTTTTATAGGTCCTGATTATAGTCAAATAAAAGAAATGGAAAAATATGCAGAACAGTACAGTGAGAAATTACAGAAAATGCAACAGACTGTTGAACAAGTAACTTCTCAGGATGTCGCTGATGCTATTAACGCACAAATTCAGGAAATGGAACAAGTAAAAGCTGAATTAGAAAAAGAAATTAAGAATCAAAAAGGAGGTTTTAGTTTATTTGGTTGGCTAGGAAGACTTTTAAATAGCTAATTTTTTAAAAAATAGAAAAATTCAAAATTTAAACACCCCAAATTGTTTGGGGTGTTTAAATTTTTTTCTATTTTACTTCATGTTATAATTCAGTAATGAAATTAATATTTTTAGATACAGAAACAACCGGCAATGATTTAAAAGAGGATAGAC
>JAHJLO010000049.1 GCA_018821685.1 Patescibacteria group bacterium | reverse complement strand
CCGTTTCCGCCAAAGGCGGACCAGCCTCTGGCTGGGGATGGAGATAAAAGCGGTGAAGCTTTTATCGTTTACACGAAGTGTAAACGGGATATCGCAAAGCCATATATACCAAATATATAAACAATATTTGGGCGATTAGCTCAGTTGGCTAGAGCAACCCGTTTACACCGGGTAGGTCGGGGGTTCGAATCCCTCATCGCCCACACAAACAAAAACAAGTCTAACGAAAGTTAGACTTGTTTTTGTTTGTGTGGGCGATGAAGAAAAGCCCCTGCGGGCTTTTCATGGGATTCGAACAGGCGCAGGCATATTTTCGTAGTGAAACGGAGAAAATGGCCGAGCCGAGCCTGCGAACACTTTGGCTTTTAGAATCTGTAACGTAGTGAAAGATTCTAAAAGACTTAGTGATTCGGAGGTCGAATCTATTCCACACAAAATCAAAAGTCCGAAAGCGTTAGCTTTCGGACTTTTGATTTTGTGGGCGATGAGGGATTCGAAACGAGCGAAGTATGGAGGAGGAGCTTGCGACGACGAACACGAGCGAGCGAGCCTACGAGTTCTTAGTGAAAATGAGTTGCAGCGAAGCGAAGACAAAATTTTCGCTTAGAACTGGGAGGCGAATCCCTCTAGTGATTCGAAACGACTGAACACCCCACCCTTAAAAAGGGTGGGGTGTTCACTTTTTTCAAAATCCTCTGCTTATACTTCTTACTTAAATAAGTTTATATTTTTACTCTCTCAGTTATTTTTCTTTTTTAACAAATTTGTATCCTCTGTGCTCCCACCAGGATCGGTCACGAGTTACTAAGCTTTTTCTTCGTTCTTCGCTATCGCTACGAACTCAAAAAATCTAAGTACTCTCGACCCCGGCTCGTCTGTTTTTCTTCGCTTCACCACAAAAGTACTTCTTATTTTCTAATTCACTTTGTTCATAAGAAATAATGTCGCGCTCCGAAAAACATGACTCCGCCTTTCGATTCCTGAGGAAAGCAAAACTGTTTGCTTTCTGTGGAAGCACAAAAGATAAAAACCCCAGAAATAAAATTTCTGGGGTTTTTATCTTTTGTGCTCCCACCAGGAATCGAACCTAGATCTAGAGATTAGAAGTCTCTTGTTCTATCCGTTGAACTATGGGAGCAAGGAAAAAAACAAAATTTATTTGAATAAATTTGCCAAACGACAAAATTACCTGCTTACTATAGCAATATTAAAGAGAAGGGTCAACAATTCCTAAGTTTTTTCTTTCTTTTAGATCCTGAAAAGAATTAGCTTTTAAATTAAAGTCATAGACGATAACATCCAAATCCTCTTTATTAATCTGAGAAAAATTTAAATTACTTTCAGGATTTCCTTCAACGACAAAAATCTCTCCCTTATCAATTTGGTGATACAGAAAAATATTAAACATCGCCACCGAAAAGTTCAATATTAAAAAAAATAGCAGCAAACCAATCCACCCGTAAGAACAATCAACGCGAAGACAATCAGATAAACTGAATCTCAATATTTTCTTTAGTTTTTTAAATTTTAAATCAGACATAATTAATTATCACTTAGTTTTAAAACTTTAATATTAAAAACGCTTTTCCACTGAGAATCTTTGCTTTTTTCTATATAAGCTTTATTAAAAGTAATTTTATAGGGTAGCAACTCCAGAAGACCCAGAAAATAGTTCGCTTCTTCCCAATAGCTCGATATTTCTAATTCAAGTTTCATTTCTTCAACGATATCAGAGGCATCTTCTTTTTTCAATAAAATAGAATTGACCTTCAAAGAAACACCCGCTAATTCAGCAAGAGATTCCAAAACTTCAACGAAACCAGCTACTTCGCTCTTCCCTTTTTGAACAAAGTAAGAATCAATCACCGCCCTCTCTTTTTCTGTTCTCTTTAAATTAGATCCCACTAATTTGAGTTCAGACTCTCGACCGATCTGTCCATCTAAAATATTTTCTAAAACCGAAGTTGCTTCGTTTTTACTTTTAATATCAGAAAAAAGATAAAAATAAGAAGCCAAAGCAACAACGTTTAAAATAACGATAACTCCTAATATTTTTTTTGTGGGTAAATTACTATCCATGTTATTTGATGTAAATTTTAACAGAAAAATCGACGCTCTCCCCTTTTACTAAATTAGACACAGGAAAATCCACTTGAGAAAAGATATCTTTTCTTTCGAGATTTTCGACAAAATTAACCAGAAGATTTCGATTTCCGGATTCTCCTCTGATAATTAAACTTCCCCCGTCCTCATTCCCAGCCTCATAAAAAAAGCCTTCTATTTTTACACCTTGAGGTTTAACCTCAACGATTTCAGAGATAAGACTGGTAAGATAAAAATCTTTGGTATTTTTTATTTTTTCTATTTTTAAATTTTCATTATTTAGAATATCAGCAGGAGAATCTTGTTTCCTAAAATCAATCGTTTGTTCGAAAATTTTTATTTCATCAGAAATTGTGACTTCCCGGGAAAGGGTTCTTGCATAAGAAGGAATCAACATCATCATGGCAAAACAAATAGTAATAAAAACAAAAACTAAAAAAACAATAACGAGTCTCAAAACGAATTCTTTGAAAATTTCTTTTTTATCTTTTTCTAATAATAAATTTGGCATTTTTTTATTTTAATCTAATTTTTCGTCGTTAGTTCTTATGGCCAACCCTATTGCCGCTGCATATTCTAATGATTTTGAAAAATCCATTTCAGGGATAAAATCATCAAAAGAAAAAATATTTTTCCAAACGTCAGCTTTTTCCACTTTTATTCCAATCCCGAGAGAAAGGTAGTCGTCCAAACCTTTAAGACCTGCATTTTGGCCACATAAAATAATCTTTTTTACCTTACTTTTTATCTTTTTATCAGAAGTAACATTATCTTTATGGGTATGCCAATAAATTAAATATT
The DNA here is from genome assembly GCA_018821685.1 of Patescibacteria group bacterium. Taxonomy (GTDB): domain Bacteria; phylum Patescibacteriota; class Minisyncoccia; order Phycocordibacterales; family UBA12079; genus UBA12079. The sequence continues at coordinate 8,765 of JAHJLO010000049.1, read as the reverse complement.
TGTTTATTTCATCTTTTAAAGCAGAAACCGTACTAAGCATTGAATAAAACAAATTATCCTCATAATTTACTTTCGAAAAACCCTTCTCTTTTTTAATTTTTTGAGCTTCTTCAGAAGAAATATCTAGGGATTTTCTTATTGCAGAAATAAGATCGTCGCCCCCTATATCTAAAGTTGAAGTTAATTGAACAAGACCTCCGCTAACAATAGAAATACTCACTCTCGTGTTTCTAAAATCGACAATCATGTAAGCATCTCTATCCCCTTTCAATACAGAAGATCTTGCTACCGCCTGTGCTTCGACCTCAAAGGATAAAGGGATAAGTCCCACTTCTTCAAAAACCTCAACAAATTGTTCCGCGATTCTTTTAGGTAGAACTGACACAACCACATCAAGGTTGTCTTTGTTCTTTTTTAAAATATCAAAATCAAAAACAGCATCCGCTGGTTTTATGGGAACATTCTCTTCTAATTTAAAATTTAAACTCCCTAAGATTTCTTCTCTATCAACATTTTCATTGGAGTTAACTTTTGTCCTAAAAATATAAGAATTTTTTTCAATAATAGAAGCTCTAATAAAATTGAAATTATTTTCTTTTTTAATTTTTTTTAGAATTTTAATTAATTCAATTTTATTTTTAATTTCACCATCATGAACAACTCCCTCGGGTAGATCAATTCTACCGAATCTACCTAAGGTTTTTTTACAACCTTTATCAACTAATTCTACAAAACGCACAGAACCGTCAGAAATATCAATCCCGACAGATGGCATTTTTAAAAAATTAGGAATTGGGAAATGACATAAAAAAAAATCCTTCATTAGGGTTAATTATAACCCACGAAAGAATATAAGTTAAATCAAAAATAGGATAATTATTAACAGTAAAATTAAACCAAGAGTTGCGATATCAAAGTATTTAAAAAGATAACTGGTCATCTTTTTACCATATTTTTTCATAACGAAACCAACAAGGAAAAATCTAGCGCTTCTCCCTATAATAGAAGCACTTAAAAAATGTAAAAAATTAATTTTGAAAAAACCTCCCGAAATCGTAAAAATTTTAAAAGGAATGGGCGTGAAAGCCGAAACCAAAACAGCCAAAAAAGCATTCTGATTAAATTTTTCTGCAACAACTAACATTTGATCCTGCAAATTATACAAAGCAATTATAGGTTCACCGATAAAATCAAAAAAGAAAATACCGATACCATATCCAACGATACCTCCTAAAATAGAAAAGATTGTAGTTATGGATGAATACATCACCCACCTTTGGGCATTCACAGCAAGAATTGTAATAAGAAAAACGTCAGGAGGAACTACAAAAAAAGAAGCCTCCGAAAAAGAAAGGATCGCAAGCCAAAACTTTGCTCGGGTACCATGGACATGTTCAACTGACCAATCTCTTACTTTCGTTTTAAATTTATATAAAAGTTCTAAAATCATTTTTAATTATTTAACTACCGAACCAGATATCATTTCCCTACCCGGTTCTAAAGTTGTTAACCCCTCTTCGTCAGATACATATAAAATCATCCCCTGGCTCTCAATCCCTCTTATTCTTCTTGGTTCCAAATTCATAAGAACTGGCACTTGTTTACCGACAAGGTCCTCTGGTTCAGAAAAATATTCAGCTACTCCTGAAATTATCTGCCTTTCATTTTCTTCCCCCACATCAACCTTAAAAACAAAAAGACGGTCGGCATCTTCGACCTTCTCAGCTGTTTTAATTGTTCCTATTCTAATATCTAGTTTTGCAAAATCTTCAAATTGTATATTTTCCATATTTTTTAACTCGAAGGCTTTAAATTAATTTTTAATTTTATCTAGGTATGACCTCAATATAAGAGCGGCGGCTGAAGCATCATTTTTTTTTAAATTAACGCTTTTTTCTTTTCGCTCTCCTTTTCTAACATTACGTAAGGGAGACCCTTGGATTTGATCCGCTTCTGCACTTGTGAATAATTCTTTCTGCCAATGAATTTTCATTCTTAATTCTTTTTCTAATTTTTCTCTAAACGGTACTATTCTTTTCATTATTAGATTTGGTTCACCTGAAAAATTAACAGACTCTCCTACAACAACACTTTCTATTTTTTCTTCCTTAATAATTTCTTTTATTTTCTCGAACAGGTTTTTATCATTATCTAAAACTATTTTAGGAAATGCTAATAACCCGTCTTCATCAGAGACAGCAATGCCAACATTTCTCTCTCCATAATCTATTCCTAAATATTTCATATTAAAATACCAAAGCGCTTGGATTGAATAGAAGCAAAGCTCCTAAAATTAACATTAGAATACCTCCAACCAAAGAAGAAAGGTTAGAATATTTTTGACCTACTGTATAGAATTTTTCAAATCCATAGAGAGCAAGCCCAAAGATAACAAAATCATCAACCATGTAAAACAAAGTATAAAGTAAGATATAAAATTGTTCAGCAAAAACACCCAATTGATTTATTTCTAAAACTTTTGTGAAGGCTTGAGGAATTCCAACGGAACAGGCAAACTCAATCATATTTACAGAAAAGGCAACTCCTATAATTCCGATAGCCGTTAAAATTGTCATCGGAGATTTAATCAAATCTTTTATTTTCTGTTCTGTTTTTGACTGATAATCCACGCTGGTTACGTCACAGGTAAGTTTTTCCCGATTCTTCATATATCGTCGCAAGAAATAAACTCCCCCACCAATGGCCAAGACCCCGACAACAGGAGTAATCAATTTGTCTAAACCAATAAAATCCCAGGCACTAAACCAAAAATTCAAAATGGCCCAATACATAACAGCTTCAGCAACAATAAACAAACCAGCCACCTGTAACATTTTTTTCCTATTTCCAACTTGCCATAGAATCAACAAAAAAGTAAGAAGAACCCACATTGCGCAAGGGTTGAAACCATCAACAAAACCAAGGATTACAGCCATCGAAAACAAAGAGAAATCTTTATAATCAATCACTCCTATAAGAGGAACTTTTATTTCGGTATTTCGTTTAATGTTAAGAGTACAAGATGTGGCTTCGGTGTTATTACAAACTGATCCTTGCTGAGTCACAACATTAGATATTTCTGAAATATAATCATCAAGATTAATATTTGCTTTCCCTTTATGTTCATCGATTGTTTCTATAATTAATTTTCCCGTTATTTCTTCCGAAGAAAAACCTTGGATTATTGAATTTCCAATTAGAGTAATAGGAGTGGCTTTGGGTAAATCGTGAAATTCAACTAATTGGTTAAATTTTTCCTTTGTTTCAACATCATCAACATCTAAATAAATTAAATTAAAATCTTCTCTTTCTTGAGAAAGACTCTCTAGGAAAGATTCTTCTAACTGACAAAAATTACAACCTTCCCTTCCAAACAAATAAACATCAACAACTTCATCTGCCGATGTAATATTTACCCAACCACTAAAAATAAAGATAAAGGTTAAAAATATATTAATTATTTTTTTCATTCCATTAGGAAATTGCATATTTATTGTTTAATTTAAATTATTAATCTCCCGTATTTTAATATCAGAGTGTTTTTTAACGGGATTCATCACGTTAGAGATAGGAAATATAATTTCCATTTCATTATTTAAGCCTATGTTAATATTAATCTTATTTTATTATCCACGTGCTTATATAATCTTCTCGCAATCTCTAGCGGGATTCATATAAAGCTAAGAATACCACAAAAAACTAAACAAAAAAATAAATTTTTGTTATAATCATTCTATGATAAACGCAACAAGTACATTCCTTTTAGGAACAAAAGATGCCACAAGCACTTTGTTACTAATAATGACTGATCCAATTTGGTTTCCCACTATTCTTTTTTTAATAATGCTATGGGTATTACCATGGAAAGGTTATGCTCTTTGGAGAGCAGCAAAAAACGGACAACCAAAATGGTTTATTGCCCTTTTCCTTCTAAACACACTCGCTATATTAGATATTATTTATATTTTTGTTGTGAATAAAAAAAAATAGGAAATAAATTCAAATTAAAAACAGAACTAATATAACCATTAAAAAAGACGACGCCGAGGCGTCGTCTTTTGGTACAAAAATATAGATTCACATAACTTCTCTTCCGAAGCGAATCTGTGCAAAAGGAAAAGCGACAACTTTTCCTTTCCCGGAAGAAACACCTGTTCCTCCGATTATATTTCCTCCAGTATTATTATTTTGGTTAACAGTAGCTCCTCCCACAGCGGTTCCAATACTCCAAGAAAAGGATTCTGTTTCTTCCTCTGTTCCCTCAATGGTAATCTGAGCGAGACCTTCTCCATGATTCATAGCATCCATTAAAGAGGCTAAAATAACAACGAAGGAACTTGTTTCAGAATCACCGGCAATAGAATTACCATAGCCAGTACCCCGAAAACCAACCATAACTTTTGTGGAAACAAAATAGACAGTAATACGGTCAAGGGGTTCGGCTTTTTTCTTAATATAACGATTACGTACATCAACCGAATCACCGGAGAACCAACCCATTTCGCTAAGAGCTTCTTCCAGTTCCTTTCTCTCTAAGACGACGTATCCGCCACCGTCCTTAAGCTGACCACATTCGCCCATGTTGGAAAACAGAACCCACGCTGGTGTAAAATTAGCGGTAGGCCGTCCCGGAATATGGCTATAAACAGGAACAGTTCCTGCCATCGGAATCATCGGCATTTCGGCAAATCCCATTTTAGGCTTAGAAGCCTCAAAAGTCATGTCCAAATTATTACTGAAATTCGGGCTTATCACATTCTTGTTACTAAGCCCTTGCTGGTTTGTTGTTTCAGTCGAAGTGTTAACATCAGCTAAAAATTCATCTGCAAAAGCAGGTGGAACAAGAAACGAAAAAGACAGGCAAAGTGTGGCAATAATTCTCATTGAAATTTTCATCGGTCGAAACTCCTTTCTTCAAAAAATTTAATTTAGGGAATTTCGGACCGAAGTCCGAAATTCCCTGTTTTTGACGGAACTCACATCGATCCTAGTGAGTATAAGTTCCGCCGCTGAGAGTGACATTTGTCATGACCATTCCCTCTTGGTACTGCGATCCGTTCGGACCTTCAGAGTACTGAGAATAGGAATGAACTTGGGTCATCCCGGCATTGTAATCGGTATAGGCATTGCCATAGGAATAGGTTCCCGCATTCAAACTTGCAGAGGCTGTTTGGTTTCCTGTTTGAAAAGTACCGTCCGGGCCTTGAGATGTCATGGTCGCGCCATACTGGTTTCCCTCGATGTTTCCACCGTAGCCACCATTATGATAGGCACTACCACTCAAACTTGAATAGGAAGAAAATTCCCCAGAATGGGACACCCAGTTGTTCCCAGAAGTAGCAAACTGATCATAAAGGTTATCAGAAGACATACTTGTCCAATTGGAAACATCTGACCAACAACCCCAAGAACCGCCGGCAATCCCCTGAGAAAAATTTTCAGAGGTATTCGTAACCGCGAGCTCCGGTCCAAAATTGAAAGAAGTGATCATGGATTCGTGAGATTGGCCCCCGGTTCCCCAAAAACCCCCCTCCTTACGAGCCCAGCCATTCATGTAGGAAGCCATGTAGCCACCTCCACCTTGGCCAGTCCAGTTATCAGGATCGCCAGAGAAGGAACCATACCAATGGTTTTGCTCCTCAAACTGGTTTGCGGAAATTGACGAATCATAATTTCCCCCGACAAGATAACCTTCGTTATTCTGCTCCTGAAATCCTCCATAGGAAGTCAAGCCATTTCCAGGCATTGTCCAAGAAGAACCGTCGTGGCCCTGGATTTGCCCCTGACCCACGGAGCCAAAAGCAGAATCACTATCACCGGATTCCGGCGGGGTTGCTAAACAAGTTCCAGCTGAAAAAAACATCGCCACCGTTACTAATGTAGCGGTACTATAAAATTTTCGAACATTCATTGAATTTACCCTCCTAAGGGACAAATTATTGGATGAATCTTGATCTTGGTTGCTGTCTATCTTTTTTTGAAGAGATTTAATAACCTCCTTGTTCAATCTCTTCCTGTTGCACCTGATACTCAAGTGGCAGTAGTTCAAACAAAACCTGACCGTTATGGTCTCTGACTGAAACAACGAAAAATACTTTTTTGTGATTGTCCAAAGGACAGTCGATTTTGTAAGGTTTGTTGTTAAACTCCCGGTTAGAGGAGTACCAACGCCTTAAATTGAAAGACTGTCCGTCTTCATCAATCATTTCTGACCAAATCTGGTAATCCAATTTATAAGGGTTATCAACCCTTAGTAAGAAGGATAGAGATTTAACCTCCTTAGAGATCTCTAGTTGTTTTCTTCCGTCATAGATAACCTCTTTGTTATCTACAATTCCAAAAGAAACATTCATGACTGACATCTGCAGTTTTTTAAAACTGCCAGTATCTTGTTTAGCACAACCTGCAAAACAGAAAAGTACCAACAAGACAAAAAATGGTGAGAATTGTTTCTTCATAAACATATCCCGTTACCCCCTTTTTTTTTACTATTTATTTTCAAATCTATATTTAATTTTCAAACTTAATCTGGCAGGCATTATTACATTAGTTAAAATATTTGTCAAGGAAATTTAAGAAAAAACAACGAGAAATGGAAGTCTTCGTCGTTAATAAAAACTCTGTTTTTAATCTCCGAGAAACAAAGGGAAGCAATCCAAAAAAAATATTTTAAAAAACCTTTCAATTTAAAAGATCAGCCCTTGAAAAAAAACCCAAAAAGAGATAAAGTAATAGGACGATTAAATATTGAAAGGAGATACCATAGAATCGAGGGAGAGAAAAATCCAAAGATTCCTCCAGGTATTTTTAGAAAATTGAATACGAACAGCACCTGGAGAGGTAGCAGAGTGGATGAGAAGCGTTGGAGCTTCGAATCCGACCGGAGGGAGGTGGACGAACTTGTTCGACCTCTCTTAAAGAAACTCTAATACTTATTAAAGTTTTGATTTACAATTGAATACGTATAACATCTGGAGAGGTGGCAGAGTGGTCGAATGCACCAGTCTTGAAAACTGGAGTGCTGGAAACGGTACCGTGGGTTCGAATCCCACCCTCTCCGCCAAATGAAACTTCCGCTCGCGAAAGCGACGGAGAACGGCGCGCCGAAGGCGCGCAATGGGGCAGAAAACGCCGTCGCGTAGCGACGAAATGGCTGGGCGATGAAGCGGAAAAGTGGGCGGTTTTGTCACGAACCGCATGGTTCGTTCCGACTTTTTTGACAAAGGAGGCAATTTCAGAGAAATTGTCGGATGAAGACAAAAAATCGGCTTGTTTCGTATCCAAAATCCAACTCCGCAATGGTTCGACCCAATTCTTTCTCCCTTTTTCAAAATCTTTCATTTTCGTTTTCAAAGCAAGTGTGGCGCGCATATTCGCGTCTTTTTGTTTGAGGTAAATATCTTTTGGAATGTCGCCGTCAAGATATGCTCCGACTAGTTTTTCCATGCGTGCCTCGCTTTCTTTGGTTTTACTGGAAAGATTTTGAATTTCGCTTTGCGACGATGAAGTTTCTTCTCGCTCCCATTCTTTCACTTTATCCAACATCCAATCAGTGTATCTACCGCAAAGCGAAATTGTTTGAAGCCGTGTTTGTAATTGTTCAGCGAGGTCTTTTTCTTGCACATATGATTGCGAGCATATACCTTTCTTTTTACTGCAACGATAATATCGATATACACCACCATTCCCTTTTGCAAATTGAGCGGTGATCATGCTCGCACATTCTGCGCAACGGAAAAGCCCAGTAAATGGAAAATTGTGTTTGTTCCTATTTTTTCCATTTGGCTTTTCCTTATCTTTTAATACTCGCTGAACGGCTTCAAACAATGAGGAAGAAATAATTGGCACAAAGTTTCCTTCAAACCATTCATCACCATGCTTCACAAAACCTAAATATGCCCGATTTGTGAGCATTCGTTTGATGGAAACTTTGGCAAGTGGCGTTCCGTTCCGAGACACCACGCCCAAGTCCGCCAAAAATTCGCCGAGTGATAAATATGTATATGTTCCTCTGGCGTATTCGGCAAATGCACGCTTCACTATTTTTGCATTTGTAGGATGTGGCTCAATGTTCCTAATGTTTTGATTGTTCACATAGCCAAAGGGTGCCAAGTTTAACCACTCGCCACGGCGCAGTTTTTGGCGGACGCCTCTTTTTATATTTTCGCTCAAATTGTCTGAATAATACTTTGATTGTCCGAACGCCACTTGCAACATAAAGAGCCCTTGCGGAGTTGGCTCAAACCAAAATGTCGAAAAGCGTAAAGACACTATGTTCTTTTGATCTACTGCGTAAATTATTCTTCCGCCGTCTACACTATTGCGAGCAAGTCTATCGGGGTGCCATGAAAGTACGCCAACATTTCCCATTTTCTCAATCTTACTCATCATTTCATTAAAAATCGGTCTGCCGGGTGTCTTTGCGCTTTTCGACTCTTGAAATTCCTCAAGAATTTCAATATTTTCTTTTCGCGCGTATTCTCGCAATTCAAAAAGCTGAGCTTCAATAGACATCACTTGTCTGTCATCATCCTCTGTTGATTTGCGAGCGTAAAGAAAATATTTTGGTTTGTTCATAATTTTTTTCCTTTAAAAAACAATTGATAAAAATTATATTTTAGATACGAAACAAGAGACAAAACCGCCCACTTTTCCGCTTCATCGCCCAGCCATTTCGTCGCTACGCGACGGCGTTTTCTGCCCCATTGCGCGCCTTCGGCGCGCCGTTCTCCGTCGCTTTCGCGAGCGGAAGTTTCATTTGGCGG
>JAHJLO010000005.1 GCA_018821685.1 Patescibacteria group bacterium | reverse complement strand
TTTCCCATGAAACTTTTTATGAATATCTCCCAATTGCTTGTCGGTAATATGAGTATAAATTTGAGTTGTGGTTATGTTTGAGTGACCCAGCATCATTTGTACAGACCTTAAATCAGCCCCATTTTGCAACAAATCAGTAGCGAAACTGTGACGAATAACGTGAGGAGTAACTTTTTTTGTAATACCAGCTTTAATTGCATAATGTTTCACAATCCTCTCAATGGAGCGTGGGGTTAAACGTTTTGATTCACCATTTTTACTAAAACTAACAAGAAGGGCTTCGCTCATATCTTTTCTATTTTTCAAATATTCATTAACCGCGTTCTTTGCATCAGAAGATAAAAACACAACCCTTACCTTTTCCCCTTTTCCTCTAACAGACATCTCATCTTTTTTCAAATCAATATCACTATTCAAAGAACAAAGTTCAGAGACACGTAAACCAGTAGAGAAGAGTAGCTCTAAAATAGCCTTGTCTCTCAAGTCTTTTAACGCCCCACCCCCTGATACGGCTGGGGCGTTCATCAAACGAGAGAGCTCATCGTGAGAAATAAGGTCTAAAGACCTTTCAGCTACTTTTGCTAATTCAATTTTATCAGGTGAAAGTGATTTAATATCTCTTTTAGCCAAATATTTAAGAAAAACTCTCAAAGCAATTAAATAATAATTTTGAGTCTGTTTTTTTAAAGTCCCCTTATCAACACCGGAAGATTGTCGATTCAACCATAGGCGAAACTCCCTAACCTTATCATCGGTAATTTTTAAAGGATCTGTAATTTTTGTAAACACCAAGAACCTCTCCAAATACCTATCATAATTTTCAACCGTCTTGAGACTTCTTCCTTTTTCGATTTCAAGATATTCCAAAAATTCTTGTTTGAGTTTTTTTATATCAGCCATAGTAACATTTTATCACAAAAATTGTGCGACACGAAATAGTAAAACCTCTTGATACTCGTTACTTGCTACTTTATACTTAACCCTATGGAAAAGAAAAAAATTCTTTATGTTATCACTAAATCTAATTGGGGGGGTGCCCAGCGTCACATTTTTGATTTAGCAACAAATCTACCCAAAGAAGATTTCGAAGTTGTGGTTGCTCTAGGAGGAAAAGGGGTTCTAAGAGAAAAATTAGAAGATAAAAATATTAGGGTTGTAGAAATAAAAAACTTGACCAGAGATATTAATATTTTCAGCGACCTTAAGGTTTTTATTGATTTAATCAAAATTCTTAAAAAAGAAAAACCTAATATTCTACACCTGCACAGTTCTAAGATTGGAGGACTTGGTAGCTTAGCAGGAAGATTAACAGACACTCCAAAAATAATTTTTACAGTTCACGGCTGGGCATTCAATGAAGAGAGAGCTTGGTGGCAAAAATTTATCATCAAGACTTTATCTTGGATCACGATTATCCTCTCCCACAAAACTATTACGGTTTCTGAAAAAGCAAAGGAGCAAGTTAAGCATTTTCCTTTTGTTTCAAAAAAAATCACGACTATCTATAATGCCATCCATCCAATCAGTTTTAAAACAAAAGAAGAAGCTAGAAATATTTTACTCAGCGAACAAAAAGAAGATAAAATTTGGATTGGAACAATTGCAGAACTCCACAAAAACAAAGGTTTACTCTATGCCATTAAAGCCATAGAAATTTCAAATAATCCTAATTTAATTTTTGTCATCATCGGGGAGGGGGAAGAAAGAGAGAAGATAGAAGAATTAATTAAAATGAAAGAATTAGAAAATAAAGTTTTTCTTGCCGGTCATATGAATGAAGCCTCCGAATTACTCAAAGCTTTTGATATTTTCATATTACCTTCCTTAACCGAGGCCTTGGGTTATGTTTTACTTGAAGCAGGGCTAGCAGAACTACCAGTTATTGCTTCGAACACAGGAGGAATACCTGAAATTATAAAGAATTTAGAAACAGGAATACTAACCCGAGTAAAAGATTCTAAGGATATTTCCCAAGCCATTTCCCATATAATAAATAAGTCTGAAAATTCAAAAATTTACAAAAAGAATTTAAAACAAAAAGTAGAAACTCTGTTTAAATTAGATAATATGATTGAAGGAAACATTAATATTTATAATGACTAGAAATCTCTCTGGTATCTTTTTTAAAAAACCTCACCCCCCCCCTTGTCAAACAACTAGTTTTTAACTATTCTTTTATATATGACAAATACAAAAGAACACCTGATTCTTTTTCTAGGTGATATATTTTTCTTCTGCGTAGCTTTATGGGGAACCCTGTGGCTTCGTTATTTTGAAATTCCCAGCGAAAATCTTTTTATTGAACACCTTAAACCTTTCTCTTTCTTATTTATAATTTGGATAATTGTTTTTTTTATAGCAGGACTTTATGAAAAACATACTCTAATAACAATTAAAAAACTCCCTCAAATAATTTTAAATGCCCAGATAATAAACGGATTACTTACTTTCTTATTCTTCTATTTTGTTCCCTCGTTTGGTATTACTCCGAAAACAAATGTTTTTATTTATGTAATTTTATCTCTAGGACTGATCTTTGTTTGGAGAAATTATATTGTACCAATTATTGGTTTCCGAAAAAAACAAAATGCCATTTTGATAGGAAGTGGGGAAGAAATGAAAGAGCTCCTAAATGAGGTTAACAGCAACTCTCGTTACAATTTAAAATTTGTTTCCTTTGTTGATTTGAATGAAATAGAACATATTGATTTTCAAAAAGAAGTGATAGAAAAAATATACAGCGAAAATATTCGTTCAGTTGTTGTTGATTTAAGAAACAAAAAAACCGAACAGATTTTACCAAATTTATATAATCTTATTTTTTCTAATGTAAAATTTATTGATATGGATAAATTTTACGAAGAAATTTTTGACAAGATACCCCTTTCTCTAACTGGATACAACTGGTTTATAGAAAACATATCTTCTTCTACTCATTTGGCCTATGACTTTCTAAAAAGAGCCATGGATATGACAGCTGCTGTTATTTTAGGAACAATTTC
>JAHJLO010000004.1 GCA_018821685.1 Patescibacteria group bacterium | reverse complement strand
GGGTGGGGCGTTCATTTTTTCTTTACTTTTTTATTCTATTCATTAATCCTTACAAAATGCAAAGTATTCCCTCTCGGCAAATAAGATAGTTCCAATCTTTCTCTTCCGGCGAACACTACCGTATAAACATATTCTTCCCCTCCTACCATTGTTTTCAATTTATAACCATCAATAAACCAAGTTCCTGAATCCACCTTTTTCCCGTCGTAGATATTTTCAAGAGTACCCTCTTCTTTCAAAACCATCAAGTTTTTTGAGTCATCAACACTTTGCCAATTCCCAGGAACATCCTGCTCAAAACCTTTATCTCCTGAGTTATTGGAGATAATAGTTTCCTCTTCTTTTAACAAAGAATTAAAAACGAAACTGGAAAACATTTTTGATGTTATTTCTCTATTAACTTCAAAATTAGGGTCATTCGGATTTACACCGTCGTAACAAATTCCATAAACATACCCACCATGACTTATGTAATTACATTCCTTACTACTATCAAATTGAAACAATTGAACTGTTTTTACAGGTAAGTCGTAAAGAGTAGAATCTTTTTCATCCTCGACTAATCCCCTTAAAAATAAACAAGGAGCTTCTCCTTTGTATTCAGCCTGACAATCAGCTTCTTTTTGGTCTTCTTCGCCTAACCACTTGTCCCACCAAATACTCACGCTTTCTTCCTCGGGGTTATCAAAAATTTGAATTGTAATATAGGCACGGGCCATTTCATATTCTTTTTGATGTAAATCAATTTCGTGCAAAGCTTTTGGGTTTTGAGGTTTTAAAGATTCTTGAACTTCCCAATCTTGAGGATATTGAATTAAAAATCCATACTCAGTATTTTTGTAATCATTCCAGTCTTCAACAATATTTCTTGTATAAATATTCCCTCTCTCTCCAATAATTTCACTTTCACCATTTTCAATCTTTTCAGTATTTGATAACTCAGATTTTTTAAAAGATCCATAAAGGAAAACTGCTCCTAAAGTTAAGCCAACAATCACTATTATATTAAATATTGTTTTCATGTTTGTTTTTTAATTTATAATTATTTTTTAAAATCACTAAAACTAGCCTACAATCTCTCGGGAGCTTCTATCCCTAGAAGCCAAAGACCGTTTTTAATTGTTTGAGCCACAGCTTCTGTCAAAGCAACCTTGTAAGGAGCATTTTCATCGCTCTTATCGGCAATTTTATTGTTTCCGTAATAAGAATTAAAAGCCTGAGCTAATTCAAACAAGTAAGTTGCAATATAATGAGGTTCATACTCTTCCCCCGCTCTCTCAACAACTTCGGGAAAACGGTAAAGCAACTTTTCGATATCTAAAATTTCTTCATTTGTTTTTTTAGAGGAGCTTTTTATCCCTTCTGATTCTGCTTTATCAATTACAGATTTTGCTCGAGCATAAGTGTATTGTAAGTAAGGACCAGAGTTTCCTTCAAGCGCTAAGGCTTTTTCTTTATCAAAAATAATATTTTTACCCGCGGATGATTTTAGAATTGTATATTTAACAGCCCCAACAGAAATTTGTTCAGCAGTTTTTTCTTTGTCTCCTTCAAAATTATCCATTTTGGACAAAACATCATCTTTAACTTCCTCCAACAAATCAACAACCGTCAAAACGTTCCCTTCCCTTGACGAAAGTCGTCCTTCTGGGAAACGAAGTCGTCCGTGTCCAATATGTTTTGTTTTTTCTGTCCACTCAAGATTAATTTGCTCAGCCGCTTTCAACATAACTTTCATGTATTCGTTTTGTTCATTGTCGGTTATGAAAATAGATTTATTAGGACTATATTTATCAAATTTTAATTTAAGTAAACCTAAATCTTTTGCTTCGTAAGTTGGTAAGCCTGTAGAATTCAAAAAAACTCGTGTGTGTAAATTCTCATCAAAATTTTCACCTTTGAAAATCACTGCTCCTTCACTTTCTTCAAAAACTTTTCCAATATTTTCTTTTACAATTTCTTTCCCAACCTCACCCGCTTCACTTTCAAAAATATAATCATCAAATTTTGAACCTAGTCGAGCAATAATTTTTTCAAAATATTCTAGGGTTAACTTTTTTCCCTCATTATAAATTTTATTTATTTCTTTATCGGATTTATCGTAGATTTTTTTATTGATTTCGTCGATTTGTTTTTTAGCATTTTCGTTGTTTTTATAAGATTCATTACCAAAAACATAACACTGACCCAAAATATTTATTTGAGCTTGTAACAAATCGGTTCCATATTTTTCTTTTATTTCGTTATCGACACTACCATTTTTTATAAAATCCAACATTTTCTCATAGTCTCCGCCTTTTGTTACAGGATTCAAAATAGCCCAAACAGTTTTTGCAATTCCCAAACCAACATCCGATGGGTAAGAAATCACTTTTGTGTTTGCCCCTTCGTTTTTTATAATCCTCGAAATAGATTCGCCAATAGAATTATTCACCATATGCCCAATATGAAATTCTTTAAATAAATTTGGTGAACTATGTTCAATTAAAATTTTCTGCCCCTTCAAATTTTCATTACTTCCGTACTTCTCCCCTGCTTTCAAAATATCTTTTATATTTTCTTCAAAAAAACTTTCATTCAAATAAAAATTTATAAATCCAGGACCAGCTATCTCCATTTTTTTAATAAAAAAATTGGTAAAAAAATATTCTACTTTATTACTCTTAAGTCCTGAATTCTTTTGTTTATTTAAACCTTTAACCTCTACCCCCTGGATAGAATCAGCTATTTTTTCAGCAAATTCCACAGCGAACTCTCTTGGGTTTTTCCCAAGTTTTTTTGCATAAACCATCGCAACATTAGTAGAATAATCCCCCATAGACAAATCAACAGGATGTTCTAGGTGAACTTTATCCGCCTCGATATCAAGCTCCCCCAGAGCTTTTATAATTAGCTTTTCTATTTTCTTTTGTACTTCAATCATTAACCCATATAGTAGCTCAATTAAGAAATAAAAAAAAGCCCTGACTCGCAAGTCAGGGCTTCGCAAAGAAAAAACCACTCTTCAAAAAAAACTTATTTTACCAGATTTCTTTCGGTTCTTTTTATTATCTAAAAAGCTTTGAAGACTTCCACTCTTACGAGCAGATCCTTCCACCCCATTTGGATTTTTAACGAACCAAGTCAAATCACAAGAGTGACAACCGTATACACACTCTCCTGTGGAATAAGGACTACTCCCTATAAATTCAAGTCGGTTACCACAATCCTGACAAAATCGAGCCATAATCTACCCCTCTGTTTAAAAAACCTTGAGTTTGTAAGTAAAAAGTTACATCTCGAGTGACATCACTTAAATTCAATAGAAGCGGATTTTTAACTAATCTAGCTTCTCGAATAGAATCTTCTTCTCTAACTACTATCAATCCGGTAGCTTCCGCAAAATAAACAGACGCGCAAACTTTTCTTCTGCTTGATGGTGTTGTTCCCAGAAAGTTTCGAAAATACATTAACTCTTTAATCTCAATTGTTGGAATCTCCTCATCACAAATTTCGCGAAAGATACACTGGGCATCGCTTTCTCCTTCTTCAATTTTACCTCCAGGTAAAATCCAAAAATTTCCTTTTTTAACAAGCAAAATAGCACCTCTCTCGACAATAATAACACAGGCAACATATAGCACGATAAAAGCTCCTTTTTTACTTAAATTATTAGAGTTTTACTTCTTTCCTAGGATATTTTTAACACAAACAAACATAAAAAGAAAGTTTTTCCTGAATCGCGACGTCTAAGAAAAAGAGGGGGGGATTAAGTGCAAACTTTAGGAGCGTCATCTCCGAGTTCAAGAGGATTGTCTTGTTTAAAGTTGATTCCTTGCTTAAGAGCAATTTCTGCTTTTTGTAATTCAGCACCTAAATCAAGCGCGTGGAGGATATCAGAAATAAACGGATAGACTTGATTCATTATTTCAATAGCAGTATCACCAAAAAATTCACCGATTGCCTGCCCGTCAGGTGTCATATGAATAACTTTTATTTTACTTTCTTTTAATTCAATAACAAAACTTCCTCGAGGATCTTGGGCACATTCTAATTTAGGCTTATAGTCTTCAAGAACCTTTTTTGCTTTTTCATAATCTCTTTCGTAAATATGTGCGGAGGTAGAAACTATTATCATTTTTCCCATTTCTTTGCCCAAGGCATCGGCAATTTCTTTATGAACAGATCTCATTGCCATGGCATTCTGAGGCCAAGAACCAAACATATCGTTAGACCTAAAGTAGCAGGAAAAATAAACTTTATTTTCACTAACCAAGGCCTGTACTAAATTAAGGCAGGGTGGTTTAGGGTTTGAATTATCCCATTCGACATTCCACAAAACACCAACAGCTCGACGACTGAAATCTTCTTCTTTTAATTTATCAATCATAGATTGAATTTGATTTACATTCTTATGATCACGCAAACGAGAACCATAGGTATATGACAGCCCCTCAGGAATTTCTTTTGTCATTACTTGTTTTAAATAATCATCTAATTCCTCTCTTGTGTATGTTAGATGTTCTGGTAAATAAAAATTATCTGGGTTTTCTCCTGACACAACAGTAACAACATCAATTAATTCTCGGTGCATGTCTCCATATTGAGTTGGTTTCTCATGCCCAAACTTCATTACCCGATCAACAACTTTGAGCCACAAATCAGCAATCTTTTTATCTTCTAAACGAAATCCCATTTTTTCACTCGGGTAACTATTAACTTTAGGATATTCAAATTCTGGAAAATCTTCTGTTTTTTCTATCCAGTTTTTTTCTTTTTCATTTAGTTTTTTAATTGTCTCATCAAGTTCATCTTCCTCAACAAAATAACTATGGTCTTTGAACCACTCCACGAACTGCTTAATTTTTTCACGAGGAATTTCTTTTTGTAAAACATCTTCACCGTCAATTTTTCCTTCTAACAACTCATTAAAAAAAATAGAGCTGTCGGATAATTTTAACCCCGTTATTACAAAATATTTTAAATTAGGATTTAAAAAAGAATTTCTAATAATATAATTTAAACCATCTCGTGAATATAATTGCCCAAGAGCACAAACTCTTTCTTTTGTTTCCTCATCCAGCTTCTTTTCTATATCTTCTTTTTTTGTCCAACAGCAAACCACCCCCACATCCCCTTTTGGATTTGGTTGTAATATCATCCGGTTATAGTATTTAGGCCAAGCCATCTTTTCATCCGTAGTCATAATTTAATTTTATACTATTGAGCAAAATAAAAAAGCCCTCATCCGTGATGGATAGGGGCTTTTATTAAAACTAAGGAACAATTATTTATTGACCCAGCCTTCTGGCATACGAAGAGGGCTTCCAAATTGTTGTTCAGGAAAACGTTTCTTAAACTCTTCTTGAAGAGGAATCATCACTTCACGCATTGATGGTTCTGCTGGCTTACCTGTACGCATATGCAAAATATGATGCCATTGCTCCAGACTCGCATAAACAAAAAGTTCTGTTTTGCATGAATTCGGTAAAACTGTTCGAGCTGCTTGGGCAGTATATTTTGATTTACCTTTTTCATCTTTCTCGTTGATGAGTTCAAGATAAATCCCTTCTGTCTCAAGCATTGCTTTTTCCCAAAGCTGATAACCTCTACTTGCTTCTTCGAAAAACATGGGTTTGATGAAAGTAACTCTGTCACCAAACTTACCACTTCCATAACGGCAATACCGCTGGCTTTCCTGAAGAAAAGCACATGGTCGATGACGTACAATCTCGTGAGTTACAGCACGATTAACGATGAATTTTACCGCCACATGACGATGTCGAGCTTGGAGGTCTGGAGTCAGCCGATCAATATCTTCAAGAGAAACTTGCTGACAATTAATACCCTCAGGCTTGTTCTCCGGCAACAACGAAGCAATGTCCTCGAAAAAATAAGGGTGGTCCATGCTCATATCAAAAGAAATTGATCTGAAGACCTTACTTTCAGGCATCTTCATTAACATCTCCCGAAAAGCTCGGACACTTCCAGTAATAAGCCATTCTTCATTACCCAGATCATCAATAACAAGATATTTTGGAATAGACACAAAAACACTCAAAAGATGCTCAAGAAGATTAGCTTTCACAAGGTAGGTACGGACACCCATCTCAAGCACGGAATTGTGCTTGTGATTGGTCATACCAAGACAAAAACCTCCTGCCGATTCGGGTGTAATTTTATCTTCACTTTTATAACACACACGACCTGTTAATTCGATTCTTTCAGCCAAGCCGAGAGTATCAGGTAAAATCTCAAACGATGGTGGGACAACAACAAGCTTATTGTACTTCTTTATCATCTGTTTTCCTCCGTTAAATTGAAAAACCTTCTTTTCTAAACACTTTTTTGATTTGCTCAAAAACTTCGTCCTCTGTCTGGTTTGCCTGAACAACACGCCAACACTTCTTTTTAGCTAGGTTCAGAAAAAGATCCCTAACTTCTGAGGTTCTCCGATCATTGTTTTCGTGCTTATGACCTGTCTCAATTCCAGAAACGAACCTTTCGCCATCAAAGAGAATTGAAATATCTTCTCTAACTAGAGCTGAATTTAATCTTTCAAGAAAATCGAGATTTTCTTTTCCTCCCCAGCCAAGACTAGTGCCAATGTAATCTTCCGCGATAACCCAAACGCCTGCTTTGAGTTTTTTTATCAACGCGAGTTGAAAATGCTGGCGATTTTGAGCATAGAGCATCTGAACTTCTCTTAACCCAAGATTATCAGGATTGCCATTCCTAAGATAATCATTAATCATCGGTCCAGTTGGTTCAAGGTCATAAATCGGATATTTCAAATATTCAGCTTTGTAGCCTGTATCTTTCAATACCCGAACCAATCTTTTCGCCTGACATGTTTTCCCGAGATTATTTATCCCGTACAAGACAACGAACTTACCTGTCCACATAGTTTCTCCCTTTTAGACTGTTTAATTTCCTTTTTTCAATAATACAAACCTGCGTTGAGTATAATTTTTATTGAAGTTTAAGTCAAATAAACAAAGCACACTAAATTTAAAAAAATAAAAGCACTCGCTTTATGAACTGTACCCCAAAAAGT
>JAHJLO010000048.1 GCA_018821685.1 Patescibacteria group bacterium | reverse complement strand
TTTAAAATAAAATGAATTTTTTTAAATTAAACAAAATAATAACTATCTTTTTATTTTTGATTTGGATTTTACCAACTTCTTTTATTGAGGCTTCTTCTTTAGATACGGGTATTACAGCAAACATGAAACCAGAATTTCCTAGAGCAAACCAAACAGTTTCTATTTCATTAGAAAGCTACCTGACTGATTTAAATAGAGCCGAAATTTATTGGTATAAAAATGGAATATTAGAAAGAGGAGGGTTAGGTGAGACTGGTTTTTCTTTTGATACAAAAGAGGTTGGTTCTGAAGAAAATATTTCAATAGAAATTGTTAGTCCTAATCTAGGAATTATGAATAAAGAAATAATTGTTCGACCTGCTGAAATTGATTTGGTTTGGGAGGCAGATTCCTACACACCTCCTTTTTATAAAGGAAAATCTCTTAATTCTAAACAATCTGATGTAACTGTTGTTGCCGTACCTAATTTAATAAAAGAGAGTGGAGAAAAAATTAGCTCTGAAAATCTTATTTACACATGGAGAAAAGACTGGAGTGTTTTAGGGAGTAAATCTGGTGTTGGAAAAAATAAGTTATTATTAGAAAGTCGCGATATGTTGAGAGATCCTGTCATCGTGGTAGATGTTGAAACATTAGATGGTTTAATCAAGGCGAGAAGAACTATCACTATAAATAAATATCAACCCAAAATTCTTTTCTATAAAAAAGATGCCCTTTTAGGAACTCTTTTTAACACTTCAATATCAAAACAATTTAATCTGTCAGAAGAGGAAATTTCTGTTGTTGTTTATCCTTTCTTTTTTTCTGAAAAAGATTTCTCCCAAGGTAATTTACAATATAATTGGTCCATGAACAATAAAAGAATTAATAACGATAGTGACACTCTTGTACTAAGACAGGAGGGGGAGTCAGCAGGGATGAGTATTCTTAGTTTAGAAATTAAAAACCTAAATAAAATAATGCAGTTTTCCGAAGAAAAATTTAATATCCTTTTTGGAAAGGAGCAAGGTTCTCTTTTTGGAAATTAAAATATTTTTAAGTGACCCAAAAGATAAAAAATGGTTTATAATATAAGCTATATAGAACTAGTATAATAATTAAATTATTTTTTACTCATCTTTGTTAAAAATTATGAAAATAAAAAACAAAATAAAAATAAATCTTTTAAGTTTGGCTGTTTCGCTTACTTTTTTATATCTATTTACTTTCGTTAATTTTACAGAAGGAGCTACTCCCTATACTTTACTTGAAGCTCTACCTGGAATAGGAGATGGAAATGGAGTTGTCACCGATGGTTTTGGTTCTTATATAGCCCAAATGTTTATTCTCTCTCTTCAGCTAGCGACTGTTTTAGCTGTTTTTATGATTTCGCTTGGTGGTTTTAAATATATAACCTCAGAATCTTTTACAGGAACTTCTGATGCAAAAAAAACAATAACAAATGCTGTGATAGGTTTGTTTATTTTATTAACTTCTTGGTTGCTTTTATATACTCTTAATCCTGATTTAGTTCAAAATAAATTTGTGATACCTTCTGTTAATACTATAGGAGGACTTGAATCCGTTATTCCAAATGAAATGGTAGAAACCTCTAGCCATTAATCCTTAATACAGTTTTTTAAATTTAAAAAATATGACAAAAACAACAAAAACAGCCATAATAATATTTTCAATTTTTATAATCTTCGTTTTAGGTTTGGTTATTTTTTATTTTTATATTATTAAATCCGACAATCAAGTTGATGATTTCGAAGAATTTAAAGATACATATATTTTTGGAAGGCCAACCAGTGAGGTTGTTGGTGGTGATAGTATCGGATTAGCAACGAGTTCTCAAGAAATAATTGACCTTGGAGAGAGTGTAAATATTCCTAAATTAAGGAAAATAACGGATTCACCTATAGCAGGGTTTGTTTCTTTTGAGGATAAAAATGATGTTGTTTCTGTTCGGTATATAGAAAAGGCAACAGGGCATGTTTATGAGGCTCGAATGAATTCTCTGACAAAAAAAAGAGTTTCCAACACTACAATCCCGAGAGTTCAGGAATCAGTTTGGGTTGATAAGGATTCGGTTATCATAAGATATCTAGATGAAAATAATAATATAAAAACCTTCTCCGCTGAGATTGCTGAGGCTGATGAGGGGGAGCTTACTGATGGTAAAATAGAAGGTGTTTTCTTGTCTGACAATATGAAAGAAGTAATTTCTCTGGGAAAAAACATATTTTATCTATTAGAAGGGACAAATGGCTCACAGGGTTTTGTTTCTTCCTTAGACGGAGAAACTGTTTCTAAAATTTTTGACTCTCCTTTAAAGGAATGGTTAATCCAGAGGCCTAAGCAAGGGACTTTAACCCTAACAATGAAACCCTCTTCTGATGTTTTTAGCTATCTTTATTTTTTAAATACAGATACAGGTAGAATGGATAAAAAATTAAGTGAAAAAGGACTTACCACTTTAACTAATAAAAATTTATCAAACGTTTTATTTTCAAAGAGTTTAGTGGGAGATTTTTCATTAAGCGTTTATGATATTTTAAATAAAGAAATCAGAACTCTTCCTTTGAATACTTTGTCTGAAAAGTGTGTTTGGGGAGATAATAATACTGATATTTATTGCGGAATCCCAAATTCTGTAACAAGAGGGGACTATCCTGATGAATGGTACCAGGGGTTAATTTCTTTTTCGGACAATGTTTACCGGTTAGACACAGAAACAGGTTCTAATGAGCTTCTTGTGTCTCCGCGAGAGGTCGCTAGAGAAGATATTGATATTATAGAACCAACTTTGAGTTCTGATGAAAATTACCTATTTTTTATAAACAAAAAAGATTTCTCTTTTTGGAGCTTAGAATTAAAATAAAATTTATTTAGTACTTCTATAGTAATTTGTGGAAATATATAAAAAATTAAGCTGTTAGAAAAGGCTTCGTTTTTTTAAATTATTTTATATTAATTCAAAATAAAAAACCGCATTCACGGATTTTTAAACTTTTTTGGTTTTTTAAAAAATAATATTACTTAATCCTTAAATTTTATAACTACTTTTCTAAAATTTCTTTCACCTGCTGATTCTGTTTCTATATTATCTCTGTCGGCTAGGGTGGAATGAACGATCAGTCTCTCGAAAGAGGTCATTGGCTCCATTTCCACATCTCTCTTGAAAGCAATCGCTTTTTCTGCTGTTTCAACAGCTTTACTTTTTATTCTGTCTATGTTTTTTGTTTGGTAATCATTTACATCAACAAAAAAGTTTATACAGTCTTTGTTATCATTGTTGTTTTTTCTAACAATTTGTTTAATTATAGAGTTTAGTGCTTTTATGTTTTTTCCTTCACTTCCTATTAAAATTCCTGAATCTTCTGACTTTATGGCAAATCTAAAATTATTATTTCCGTCATCGCAAATAGTTATTTCCTCAAAATTAACCGTTAATTTTTTTAAAAATTCTTCTATCAATTCTTTTATTTTTTGATTTTCTTCCATATTTTAATTTTTTGCGTACTAAAAATATAAATTTTTAGTACTAACTATTATTTCTAATACTTTTTCTTACATATAGTTCCTGTCCAATCATAAATAAGTTGCTTGTGACCCAGTATAGAGCAACCACAGATAATAGTCCATAGGCGATGAAAAATATAAAGACAGGCATTATATATTTCATCTGTAATTGCATGTTTCTAACTAAATCATCTTTCATGGAGTCCTTCTTACTTTTTTCTTTCAATTTAGGCATCACTAATTTTATTTGAAAAAATTGTGACACACCCGCTAGAATTGCTAATAATAAATTTTTTTCTGTCATATCAATTAACCCTAAAAATCTAATATTATCGATATGTTTAGGGGCGTCGATAAAAGAATATAAAATATCAAAATTAACATCAGGTAGACCTCCCTTTAGAAAAACAAAATAAAGAGCAAAAAGAATGGGAAGCTGGATCAAAACCAAGAAAAAACTTGCAAAAGGGTTTATTTGGTTTTTACTATAAACCTCCATTGTTTGTTTAGCCAACTCTTCTTTGTTGTCTTTATATTTTTCCTTTATTTCCTCCATTTGAGGCTCTATCTCTTTTATTTTTATTTGTGTTTTTATTGAGCTTTTTGTGAGAGGGAATAAAATTAACTTAACTAGTACTGTAATTAAAATAACGGCCACCCCGAGGTCCATCCAAGAAAAAGATGACATTAAAAAAATTAGCCCATTATAAATAGGATCGTAAAAAAAAGTGTGAAATAAGTTTGAAATCATAAATTAATTCTAGCTCAATAGGGCCTAAAAATCAATTAAAAACAAAAAACTCACTTAAAATTTAAGTGAGGTTTTTAAATTGTAGGGTTTTCTTTATTTAAAATGTTAGCTTTTTTTAACAACAAAACAATTTCTTTTTCAAAATCTTTATATTTTTTTTCTAAAATATCTTTTTTAATAAAAAAGATAACAACATAGCCTTTTTTTATATCGTCTAAGTATTTATTAATTGTGTTGTACCCCTGTCTTCTTAATTTGTTTCTTTCCGCAGCTTTTTTTGAGGTTTTTGTTGGTACCACAAAAGCAAACTTGATATCGTCTTTTTCTTCAAGTTCTGATAATTTAAGATATAAAGAATCAGAATGGTAGGTCCTACTCTTTCTGAAGGTTTCGTCAAAGAGTTTTTTATTAAGCCTGTTTTTCTTAGGTAACATATTATTAAGTATAAAGTCTATAAAATTATATGCAAAGTCTGTCACAAATAAAAAAATCGCTAAAGCGATTTTTTATTTGTAATTAAAATATTTTGGGATTATTAAACCGCAAGTTTAAGAGTCTTGACCAACAGCGCCTTTGCGGCGCTCATGACC
>JAHJLO010000047.1 GCA_018821685.1 Patescibacteria group bacterium | reverse complement strand
TTTTTTTAATTTAATTTATAATTTCAAGCGAGGATACGTGAGAGGAATTAAAAATCTTTTATTTTTATTTACTCTCACGACATCCGAGCGAAGGAATTATATGCTTGCTTCATATAATCAAAATTATTATAGCACAAAGGTTCATTTTGTCTCATAGTTTCTAATTTTTAAAAATACTTTGTGAACATAACTAAAAAAATAAACCAAATTATAGATTCAATTTGTAGCCTTGACTTTACCCTAAAAAAATTACGCAAAGGTGTTTTTTTTGCATTCATAAAACGACTTGTGATAAAATGTTTGCAATGATTGAAAATAAAGATAACTTTTTTGTAGAGGTTTTAAAGTTTTCCCTATTAACTTTGCTAATAGTTCTGCCTTTCAGAATGTTTATAGCAAAACCCTTTATTGTAAATGGGGCTTCGATGAGCCCCACCTTTGAAACGGGACATTATCTTATTGTTGACCAAGTCTCATATAAGATAAATGAACCAGAAAGAGGCGATATTATCGTTTTCAAATACCCAAATGACCAAACAAGATTTTTTATTAAAAGAATAGTAGGACTTCCAAGGGAAACTATTATTATAAAAAACGGTGAAGTTACCATCAAAAACGACCAATTCCCTGATGGATTTACTTTAGAAGAGGATTATGTGAAGAATATTGCCCATAAAAATATGTCTCAAACATTATCTGAAGACGAATACTTTGTTATGGGTGATAATCGCGCTAACAGTTCTGATTCAAGAACCTGGGGGGCCCTTGAGAAAAATTTCATTATAGGAAAAGCGTTTGTTAGATTGTTTCCAATTACACAAATGGATTTATTTCCAGGAAAATTTACATACTAAAAATTTTAACAATTTAAAGTACCTAAAACAAAAATATGATTATAGAAATTCCTAAAAAAAGATTAGATAAGACAGATGAAATTGCCCTACATCATGGATTTCAATTTTCTAGAGTCCCCGCAACAAAAACAGATAGAGATTCTTTTCTTTCACCAAAAGAAAAAGAACTCATTATAAGAGGCTTCAAATCTAAAATGAGAAGCTCGGAGCCACTACTGGTTTATCATGACGAACCTATCCTAATAAACGAAAAACAAGTCCTTAATCAAAAAACTCATAAAATTTTAAACTTAGATATAGTGGGGATACCAGAAGGAATCGCGGAGGCTATGATTATAAATACTTCTTTTAAAATTTTAGAAGAAGAAGGTTATAAGAATAATTTAATCGATATAAATTGTACTGGCGATAAAGATTCTATCTCTAAATTTACGAACGAATTATTAAATTATTACAGAAAAAATTCAATCTCCCTAGACGATGAGTCAAAAAAACTTCTGAATAAAAAAGATATAGCTATTTTACATTGTCACAAAGGAGAATGTGTATCAATACAAAAAAATGCTCCAAGACCAATAAATTTTTTATCGGAACAAAGCCAGAGGCACTTCAAAGAGGTCTTAGAATATTTAGAAGAGATGAATATCCCCTACAGGATTAATGATCAATTAATAAGTGACGAGAATCACTACTCAAAAATAATATTCGAAATTAAAAATGAATCAAAAAATGGAGAGTTACTCCTAGCAAGAGGCGGTCGTTATGATGAAATCGCTAATAAAATTACCAATAAAAGAAGTCTGGTTGCTGTAGGTGTTTCAATGCAGTTCAAAAAAGGAAAAACGATAAAAGCTTATTCAAATACGATTTCTCAACCTAAAATTTTCTTAATTCAGTTTGGATTCAAAGCAAAACTTATAAGTTTTGAAGTTATAGAAATACTTAGACAGCATCACATAACGGTTCACCAAAATCTCCATAAAAACAAACTAAGCGAACAATTTGATGTCGCAAAAAAAATGAAGATACCTTATATAATTACGATTGGACAAAAAGAAGCTCTTGATCGTGAGATTATTTTCAAAAATAATATAGATGCTTCAACTCATATTATTAAGTTAAAAAAATTACCCCAGTTCTTAAGAAAAGTAAGAATAGTGTAAAATAAATTAACTAAATTTTATTATTTAAAATCTTAGAGTTTTTTTTGCAATTAGAATTAACTTGTGCTACTATATTTCCAATATGATAAACGTAGAATTAACAAAAAACAACAACGAAAACAATCTAGGATTACTTAGACGTTTTAGTAAAAAAATTAAAAGCTCTGGGATTATCCCGAGAATGCGTTCTATTCGATACCATTCAAGACCAGAATCAAGTTTCTTTAAAAAGAAAAGAACTTTAAAAACTATAAATAAAAGAGCTGAAATCGATGAAATGATTAAAATGGGTAAAATGCCAGAGAAAAAATCATACAGAAGATAATAAATGAATTCTAAAAACAACTTAGATATAAAAAACACAACAAAAGGCAAGCTACCAAGCTTGCCTTTTGTTGATATTAAAAATTATGTCCTAGGAGAAAAATATGAACTTAGTTTGGTTTTTATAGGAGATAAACTTTCAAAAAAAATAAACAACGAATACCGTCAAAAAAATACACCAACAAATATTTTAAGCTTTCCTTTATCAAAAACCGAAGGAGAAATTTTTATAAACTATAGACTTGCTCAAAGAGAAGCAAAAAAATATAACAGAAAATTTTCTGATTTTATTGGCTTCCTACTTATACACGGTTTTATGCATTTGAAAGGTTTCCAACATAGTAGTAGAATGGAGAGACAAGAAGCACAAACAAGAATAAAGTTTGGGCTATAATATTGTAAGTTATAGAGTTGTGCATTAAAAAATAAAACTGTTTTTTCTAATTCGCGTCTCTCACAAATAAGAAAAATATGGCAAAAAAAATTGCAGTAGGAATAGATATAGGAACACATCAGGTGAAAGTTGTGGTGTCTGAACTATTGAAAGAAAAATCAAAAACAATACCTCGTATTATCGGAAGAGGTTTATCTGAATCTAAAGGATTAAGACATGGTTATATTGTGAACCAAAACGATGTTATTAAAAGTCTCGAGAAATCCATTAAACAAGCAGAGAGATCTTCAAATATTAAAATCAAAAAAGCATATATATCCATAGGAGGTGTTAGCTTAGAAGGAATTAAGTCAGAGGGTTCAACCATTGCAACTAAAGGAGATTACGAAATTACAGAATTAGATATTGAAAAAGCAGTCAACTCCAGTAAAAATAATCTCCAATTACTAAACAGAAAAGTAATTCACACGATACCTATTCAATATAAGGTAGACGGTCAAAAAGTTTTAGGACATCCTGTGGGTCTCAAAGGAAAAAAACTTGAAGTCCAAACCCTTTTTATAACTTATTTGAAACAACACCTAGATGATTTAATCCACGCAGTCGAGTCCGCTGGAATAGAAGTCGAAGATGTGGTTGCTTCCCCCATTGCTTCAAGTATTGTAACCTTAACAAAATCACAAAAGATTGCTGGTTGTGTTTTAGCGAATCTTGGTTCAGAAACAGTCTCAATTATCGTTTTTGAAAACAATATACCTATTTCTCTAGAAATCTTTCCTGTTGGCTCAATAAATATTACAAACGATATTGCTCTCGGATTAAAAATTCCCCTAGAAGAAGCTGAAAAAATAAAAACAGGAAGTGTCAGTAACACTTCCTACCCGAAGAAAAAACTTGATGAGATAATTTTAGCTCGTTTGGCTGATATTTTTGAATTAATTGATGCCCATCTTAAGAGTGTCGGAAGGAGTAGACTTCTACCGGCTGGTATTATCCTTACAGGAGGGGGTTCAGGAATAACGACCATCGAAGATTTAGCGAAAGCATCTCTTAAGCTTCCCTCAAAAATAGCCACGATTAACTTTATAAACAATAGCTCCAGTAACAAAATAAAAGACTCAACTTGGTCTGTTGCCTACGGACTTTGTGTCTTCGGATTAACAAATACAGAAGAAAGTAAAAAGGATAAAATCTTTAAAAGAATTAAAAATTGGTTAAGACAATTTTCTATTTAGAGAAAAAGTGACTTTCGGTCACTTTTTTTATATTGAATCCCCTTTTTTTAAATTAACTAAACTCTTGACAAGAATAACATCTTATGTTATTCTTACAGCAGAAGTGGGTAAGATGTTAAAAATTAAAAACATCTTTAACCGATAAATGTTCTTTGGGAGAGAAAAATGTCCTTAACCAAAATACTTTTTCTGGTAAATATTGTTATCTATTCAAAAGTATGTTACGAACTTTCAAAGTTAATATAATTAGTTCTTGACAACAATACAACTATATAGTATTATGTAAGGAGAATAAAAAACCTTATCTTATACATATACTCAAACTAGATTGGAGAAAAGATATGATTAAAAGTTTTTGTGTTATTTTAACCTTAGCGATATTTTCAGTCCACTTTTTTCTGAACCCTCTTCCTCTGGAAGAATTTCAGAAAAAAATTACGGATCACAAACAACAACTAGTGATGTCAAATTACTAGTTTCACCCCAGAACCGCAACTCTTGTATAGAGTTTGCGGTTCTTTTTATTTCTTCAAACTATTACTATATAATAGTTTGATCATTTATTTTATTCATAAGTTTTTAAACTTTTTCCCCAGAAAACAAAAATCCCCTATTCACAAGGTTTGTCCTTCTGTCTTTTTCTGTTATTATGTTTGTATATATTTTGATATTAAAATACACTTAAGCAGATAGGTGTATTCATTTTTTAATCAGTAATTAGTAATCATTTTATGCCAAAAATAAATCCAGAAGTCGAAGCATTCGCTAGAATTAAAGTCATCGGAGTTGGTGGCTCTGGTAAAAATGCGACAAACTATATGATTGCCTCCAAAGTAGGTAGGGTTGAATTTATAGTAATTAATACAGATGCGCAAGATTTACATCACTCCTCTGCTAGCAAAAAAATTCATATCGGAAAAAATCTAACAAGAGGTCTTGGTACAGGAATGAATGCTGACCTAGGAAGAAGAGCAGCCGAAGAAACGAAAGAGGAAATTCAAGAAGCCATCAAAGGCACTGATATGATATTTATCACAGGTGGGCTTGGTGGAGGAACAGGAACAGGAGCCAGCCCTATAATCGCAAAGATAGCAAAGGAATTAGGAATTCTAACAGTTGCCGTAGTAACAAAACCTTTCTCTTTTGAAGGAAGCCAGAGAATGCAACTATCAGAAAAAGGACTTGCTGAATTACAAAATGAAGTTGATGCCGTTATTATTATCCCCAATGATAGAATATTAAAAGTAGCTCCTAAAGGAATGACTTTGGATAATGCTTTCTCAATGAGTGATGAGGTTCTTAAGCAAGCAGTGGAAGGTATCTCAGATTTAATTACATCACCAGGAAGAATCAACGTAGACTTTGCCGATATAAATACAATAATGGAAAAATCAGGCTCAGCTCTTATGGGTATTGGGCGAGCAACAGGAGAAAAAAGAGCTGAAGAAGCAGCTAGGCAAGCAATTAGTTCTCCTCTACTTGATGTTTCAATCAACGGAGCAAAAGGTGTCCTATTTACAATTGCAGGAGGTGACGATATGACCATGGATGAAATCCAAATAGCAGCTAATATTATTACAGAATCTATTGATCCAGAAGCAAGAGTAAAATTTGGAACAGTAAAAGATACAAAACTAAAGAAGAACGAAATTAAAATAACAGTTATAGCAACAGGATTCAGTCTTCCTGGAAATAATAATCAGGAAAATAAACAGGAGGTCCTGGAAAAAAATAAAATTCAGAATTCTATACCCATGAGAAGGTCAGAACCAAAAGAACAAAAACCTATTGGACAAACTATAGAAGAGGAAGATAGTTGGGATGCTATACCCTCTTTCTTGCGACGAAAATAATTTAAAACTTCGTCTTCGCGAAAAGATAAAATATAATTAAAAAGGACGAAAGGCAAAGCCTTTCGTCCTTTTTAATTATATTTATCGACGTTGCAATCCAAGAGAATAAAGTACAAAATATCAAAATCTAAGTTAAAAAAATCGCCTTTCACGGTATTTTTTTACTTTTAACTTTCCGCCCATTAAGAAACGATAGTTTCTTAATGGGCGGAAAAAAGAAAAACCCGCAAGAAAACCATGTGGGTTTTTCTTGTGGGTTAAAGGCTCGACCCCCGCTAAAATCAACCTTTTTACTTCCCTGCTAAAAATTGTTAAAATTAAAAACATATTACTTTTAAACTATAATTAATTATGCAAACATACGACTTGGCAATAATCGGTGGCGGTCCAGCGGGAGTTTCCGCAGGAATTTACGCAGCTAGAAAAAAACTCAAAACTATTATTATTGCCGATAAATTCAGCGGGCAGTCTGTTGTGGCAACTAATATTCAAAATTGGATTGGGACGCCTTCAATCTCAGGACAAGAATTAGCTAAAAATATGGAAAATCACCTAAAATCATATAAAGGTGAATTACTTGAAATAAAA
>JAHJLO010000046.1 GCA_018821685.1 Patescibacteria group bacterium | reverse complement strand
AATCATTTTTTTGTTTTTGAATATTGACCCATTTTCCACCAGAAGATTTTTTGTTGTTCTTTTATTGGTTTTCTACTTTCTTTAATTTCTGCCCAATATTGGTAGATTGTTGCTTTGGGAACTCTACTAAAAAAACCTAGATAAAATCCGAAAGAACCTTTTCCTTTCTTGGCTGTTTCTCCAAAATAATTTCTTATTTCATTTACGAGGTAGTGCTTCTCTGTATGAAGAGATGTTTTTTCAGGTTTTTTTATTTGTAGAACAGAACCGATCGTTTTGATTCCTCTTTCTAAGCTTTCTGTTTTTTTGGTGGGTTGAGATTCTCTAAGTTTATTTCTTATTAAATCTAACGACAATTTATCCGTAGTTTTTTTAATGTTTTTAAGGTCACTGTTTGGTTTTATTTTATTTATTTCCTGGACAGTTTTTTTCGTAAGAATTTTTTGAAAAATTTCTTCGAATGAATATTTTGTTTTTTCTTCAGCCTTTTTTGTTATATCGATGGTTTCTTTTTTAAAAAGAGGTAGTTCTGTTTCATTAACCATTTGATTAACACCAATTTTATTTCTTCGAATAAAAGCCTTTTTATTTTCTAAACTATCTATATCTATGACTATCGCGGGTTTCTCTATTTTGGGAAAAGGAACAAAAATAATAGAACCAATAGAAAAATTATTGTTTGAGAAAAACAAAGTTGGCTTTTGAAATTTGTTTCTGTATAAAGTGATAACTGTTACTAAATTCATAGGGTTAAGTATAAACCCCTAGGCCTTTCCCATCAACACACTACTAAGCAAAAAAAGTGGTTATTATAAAAAAACAACGGCTCATCAGTGAGTCGTTGTTTTTTTATTTTGTTTTTTAATAGAGAACCTCCATCAAAAGTTCGCCATCTTTTACATAAAGTGAATTGTTCCCATTTTTAACAAAAGTTGGTTCTGTTCCTTTGTAAATTGGTTGGAAATTTGGCATAAATCCATTGTCTATTTCTAGTGCAAAAATTCCGTTTTGGACAGCTACAATTATTACGTCAGTTCTATCTTTATAAAAATCAGAGGCACGAATTTCTTCTTTAAATTCTTTGATTATTTCCGGTGTGTTTTCGTCCATTTCCCAGTCAATATGTATTTTTTTCCAAAACATTGCCATGATATTAGAATATTCAGGGTCGGTATTCGGGATAATGAATCCGCTTGAGTTTATTGGTACAAAGAAAGGATAAATATCTGTTGTTTGTTGTTTCGATATTTGTATTTCTTTTGCCCAAGGCCAATAATTTTCTTGGGATAAAATAATTGAATGAGAACCTTCTTTTAATTCAACTGTCTGACCTTCTTTCGTTATTTCTGAGAAACCTTTATCTTCGCCGTCAATAAAAATATTAACGCTTCCTTCAACTGAATTAATTTTGAAAGCACCTTTTAGATTTTCTGAATAAAATAGAAATAAAGAAACTGCTAAAATAGCAATTAAAATAATTGCATAAACCGATGAACTTCCTTTTTTTTGAGTTTTTCTTTTCATTAGTATATATAGTACAAATTAAGGCTAAACAAAACAACTCTTGTTTGGATTAGTTTTTTGTTGTACTATTTTTGGTAGAAGTATAAAGAAGTAAAAGAGTTTTTCTAAAAGATTTAATCAGGTCACTATTTATTTAGGGGGGTTTTCAGTGGGAAATTTAAATTCTAATCTTGGCTTTGTAGATGTTGCTTCTTACCCCAATGTAGATTTTCAAGAAGAAACTAATTTATTGTTGGGATCTTTCGCACTTATGTTTGTAATAGTTGCCGATTTTTCTTTCTTCTTTGGGTTGACCTGGCTGATTTTGAATTAAGAAAAAATTAGTTTTGTTTTGTCGCAGGGGGATTTTCCCCCTGCTTTTTATTTACTTTATACTTTATGCTTTTTACTTTATACTAGTAGTTATGAGAGATAAATTTGTAATTAAAGGACTTAATGGAAAGAAAACTTTATCAGGAAAGATAGAGGTTAATGGCGCAAAAAATGCTGTTTTAAAGTTAATGGCATCGAGTATTCTTTTTGCTGACGGAATTGAAACTCTTGGAATTCCTAAAATAGAAGATGTAAAAAGGATGGCTGAACTGCTTGAAGATTTAGGTGCTGTTATTGAACCTAGAAAAAAAGGTGGATTTTATATCAACACAACTAAATTAAATAAATCTGATTTGAATAGAGATATCTCTGAAAAAATTAGAGCGTCTATTGTTTTAACAGGACCTCTTTTGGCTCGTTTTGGAAAAACATCTTTTCCTGTACCGGGAGGTTGTGTGATCGGTGCAAGGTCTGTCGATTTTTTTATTGATGGATTTAGAAAGATGGGAGCCACTGCTGTTTTTCAAAATGGTGAATACCAAATAAAAGCTAAGAGGGGTGGTTTGAGAGGAGCTGAAATCTTTTTTAAGACCCCAAGCGTGACAGCCACGGAAACTTTTATCATGGCTGGAGTTTTGGCTAAAGGAAAAACAATTTTAAAGAATGTTGCGATGGAGCCGGAAATAAAAAACCTTGCCGATTTTTTAATTTCTTGTGGGGCAAAAATAAAAGGAGCTGGAACCCCTGTAATTGAAATAAAAGGAGGACAACTATTAAAGTCTAAGGGTAGAAAATATAAAGCCATGCCTGACCGTTTAGAAGCCGGGAGTTTCTTGGTGTTAGGAGCTTTATGTGCTGATAATTTAGAAATAACAAATTGTGTTCCTGAACATATTGAAATATTAATTCAGATGTTAAAAGATGCGGGAGTTCCAATTAAAGTCGGGAAAAATAATATAAAAATTGAAGGTAACGGAAAGATTAAAAATAAAGATTTTAAAATTAACGGAACAATAAAAACTAAAGAGTACCCGGGATTTCCGACTGATTTACAGGCTCCAATGATGATGTTTCTAACACAGGCGACAGGAGAAAATTTGGTTTTTGAAACAATTTTTGAAGGGCGTTTAAACTATACAGAGGATTTAGTCAGAATGGGGGCCAATATAATAATGCTTGATCCTCATCGAGTTATGGTGAAAGGCCCCACAAGTCTTCGAGGAAGGGAAGTTGAGAGTCCTGATTTAAGAGCCGGGCTAGCTTTTGTTATAGCCGGAATTCTTGCAAAAGGAGAATCAATAATAGATAATGTATACTTAATAGATCGAGGATACGAAAGGGTTGAGGAACGGCTTAAAAAGATAGGAGTCAATATAGAAAGAGTCTCTAAGAATTAATTAATTTTTTGAGATTTTAATTTTACATTTTAAATATGTCATTATTCACAAAAAAATTAGGAATAGATTTGGGAACCGCCAATATTTTGGTGTACGTTCCTGGTAAAGGAATCGTTTTAAATGAACCGTCGGTTGTTGCTGTTTCCGAACAGGATAATCAAATTCTTGCTGTTGGTTTAGAGGCAAAAAGAATGATTGGAAGAACCCCTGATAATATTATTGCCTATCGACCGATGAAAAACGGTGTGATTGCTGATTATCGAGTTACAGAAGCCATGCTTCGTTATTATTTTGAAAAAGCGTTAGGTAAATGGAACTTTTTTAAACCTGACGTTCTAGTATCGGTTCCTGCTGGAGTAACTTCAACAGAAAGAAGGGCTGTTATTGAAGCGGCTATGAAAGCTGGAGCGAGGAGAGCTCATGTCGTTAAGGAACCTATTTTAGCCGCCATTGGTGCTGGGATCTTAATTGAAGAAGCTGGTGGGCACATGATTGTTGATATCGGTGGGGGAACAACAGATGTTGCTGTGATTTCTCTCGGAGGAATTGTTGCTTCAACTTCTGTCAAATGTGCTGGAGATAAAATCGATCACGCTATTATTGATTACGTTAAAAAAACTTTTAATTTAGCTATCGGGGATAAAACAGCTGAGGATATAAAAATTAAAATTGGTTCGGCTGTTGTTGTAAATGAAAAAAATGAGTTGAGACTTGAAGTAAAGGGAAGAGATTTTGTTTCGGGTTTACCTCGATCAATTGATTTAGGAACCAACGATGTTGTTAAGGCTTTAAATAAAGAATTAAATGAAATGATTAAGGCCATAAAAGATGTTCTACACGATACTCCCCCTGAATTATCAGCGGATATTATTGACCAAGGAATTATAATGACAGGAGGTTCTTCTCAACTAAGAAATTTACCGGAATTAGTAAAACAAAAAACGGGGGTTACTGCTCGTTTGGCAGATGAACCTTTGTATTGTGTTGCCAACGGAACCGGAATTGCTTTGCAACATTTAGATACTTACAATAAGAGTGTTATTTCAAAGAGATAAATAAAGACAAGATAAAAGCCCCAGACTTCATCTGGGGCTTTTTTGGTCAAGACACTTTTTATCGGAAACAAAAGGTTATTATTCCGATCACAATAAATGAGAGGCAAAACAGTAGGAGTGCTAATGTCGGTCTTTGTATCTTCATAATATTCTCCTTTTGTAATCCATTTTAAAATATTACCACTCTTATTTCATTCTAAGATAGGGTTGTGAGCATGTCAACACTTTATACTTATTCTATTTTTCTTTATACTTAATTACATGTTTGGAAACAAAGAAAATTTACATCACGCATATTTAATTGAAGGGGATAGAGAGTCTATCTTTTCTTTGGTTTCCGATTATTTGGAAAAAGAATTAAAATTTTCTCTTAAAAATAATCCTGATTTTTGGAATGGAGATTTTGAAACTTTCGGGATAGATGACGGACGTAAAATAAACGAACTTCAAAATAAAAAAGCATTTT
>JAHJLO010000045.1 GCA_018821685.1 Patescibacteria group bacterium | reverse complement strand
TCCAACATTTCTTTTTCATAAACTTCGATTGGAAAACCTTTAGCATCTAATTTGAACTGGACCTCGGTACTTCCAAAAGAAATAGCTCCGTTTCGAGTTCTTCTTTTTCTTTTTAACAACGCCATGTCATTTAAAATTGTAAGCTCCTTGAAGAATTCACCTTCTTGGTTGTCTAAATTATCCTGGGCTGTTCTGTAAGTAAACCTTTTGTTTGAATTTATTATTGTTTCTCCAAACCATCTTTCTAGGACTTCGCATTTATCGTTGAGGATGAAAATCGCTGAAAAAGCTAACTTATCTGTTTTCGGGTTTAATGAACAGAGGTCGTTTGATAGAACTTCTGGTAACATCGGGATTGTTCTGTCTACTAAATAGATAGAAGTTCCTCTTTGAACAGCTTCTCTATCAATTGCGCTACCTTCTTGTACATAATGGGTTACATCGGCAATGTGAACTCCAACTTCATAGGTACCGTCACCTAAATCCTTAAATGACAAAGCATCATCGAAGTCTTTCGCGTCAAAGGGGTCAATGGTAAAAGTAGTTGTGTTTCGAAAATCCCAACTTGAAGGGGGTCCGTTCGGCACAGAAATTCTTTTTTTCACTTCTGCTTCAAAATCAGCAGGCGCCGCGTCTTTTATTTTGTGAGCCTCTTTCTCTATATTTTCTGGGATAGTAGGACTGAATCCTTTTTCATAGATAACCGCTAACATTTCAGTTTCGTGTTCTCCTTTATATCCTAAAATTTTAGTTACTTTTGCGATTGGATTTTCATTTGGATTATTCCAATCTTTCATTTCGATGACAACTTTTTGCCCTTTGTTTGTTTTTCCTAATTCTTCGTCTTTAACTAATTGAAAGTTTGCATAGATTTTAGCGTCATCGGGTACAAAAAATTTATCCTTTCCTTCCGATTGAATTGTTCCGACAAATTGGGTTTTAGCTCTTTGGATAATTTTCTTCACCTTACCCTTAACTCGTTCTCCCGGTTTTTTAGGAGATAAAGCAACCTCCACAATATCACCATGGAGAGCTGTATTTAAAGCGTATTCAGGTATTTTAACATCTTCAGGAATATCTGTCCCCTTCACAAATCCCATTCCTTTTGAAGTTAAAAAGATTGGACCAGTTACCATTTCTGGCAAACCTGTTCCCGGTTGTCTTTTAGCGTGACCGTCTTTGTTGTTA
The DNA here is from genome assembly GCA_018821685.1 of Patescibacteria group bacterium. Classification (GTDB taxonomy): domain Bacteria; phylum Patescibacteriota; class Minisyncoccia; order Phycocordibacterales; family UBA12079; genus UBA12079. The sequence continues at coordinate 1,511 of JAHJLO010000045.1, read as the reverse complement.
TGTTTATTTCTACTATGTTTATTTTTTGACATTTGCCTTAAGTATAGACTAACAGGGGAAAACCCGAAAGTTGAAAAGTTTAAGAAAGTGATGGGTGGCTTCTCTGTTCTTTTAGTTAAAATTAAGTATTGACGGAGCTATTTTAATGATGTACTATACTTGATAGGTAATTTAGGGAGTTTAAAAAATAATTTTTGAAAAAAAAGGAGATTCTATGAACCCTCAATTTTTCCAACAATTCTTACATAGCCCGGAGTTATTTTTTGTGTTTCTTCGGCTTAGTTCCTTCTTCTGTTTGGTTTTTTGGATTTCGTTTGTGATGTTTCTGTACGTAGTAAACAAACATCGGGATTTAAGTCAACAAAAATTTCAAAGAAAGGAAAAAATAAATTTGAAAGATATTCCCCATGGAATTTAGGAAATATCTTTCTTTTTTACAAAGCGGGACAGTATTGATTTACTGCTTCCGCTTTTTTAATTCTTGAATAAGTTTTGTTTTGAATAAAACCCAACATCTTAGTATTTGAGGTGTCGGGTTTTTTAGCTTTGTTGAGCTGTTTTTGAACGCCCCACCCTAAAAAGAGGGTGGGGCGTTCAGGATTTTTCTGGATTTTGGCGACGTTGTTAAAAAACCTAAGATTTTTACTGACGAATTTCGCGCTTATTCTTATTAGTAAAGATGATGTGGATAACTTGTTTTGTATTGTGGAGGTTGGTGGTATATAATGTAAGACAAGTGGGAAGAAGTGGTAAATATAAATAATAAGCATTTTTATACAATTTTGCTTGTAAAAAACATTCATGTTAATTGGAGAATACACACACACAATTGATCCAAAAAAGAGGGTTTCATTACCTGCTAAATTTCGAAAGGAAATAGGCAAAAAAGTAATTATAACCAACGGACTTGATAATTGTTTGTCTGTGTATACTCCGGCTGAATGGAAAAAGGTTTCTGAAAAATTATCACAGCTTTCGATGGGACAAGCTGACCAGAGAAGCTTCAATCGTTTTATGTTAGCAGGAGCTGTTGAGATTGATATTGATTCGGTTGGAAGAATGTTAATTCCAGATTTTTTGAGAGAATTTGCGAATCTAAAAACAAAAGTTGTTTTAACTGGAGTACATAGCCACCTTGAAGTTTGGGATGAGAAATCATGGAGAGCTTACAAGAAGAGAATTGAAAGTCAGGCTGATGTTTTAGCAGAGAAGCTAGGAGAAATCGGAGTCATATAAAATAATGAAAGATTCAGAAAACCAGAAAGCAGAAAAAACCGTTCATGTACCTGTTCTTTTAAATGAAGTAATAGAAAATTTAAATCTCAAAAAAGGAGATATCGTTATTGACGGAACCTTAGGGGGAGGAGGTTATGCTAAGGAGATTTGTAAAATTATTGGAGAGGCAGGGACTCTTGTTGGGTTTGACCAAGATGAAGACGCAATCAAGAGGGCGGAAAAAAGATTGGATGATTGCAAAGATTGTCTTTGTAAAAAAAATCTAATAAATAATA
>JAHJLO010000044.1 GCA_018821685.1 Patescibacteria group bacterium | reverse complement strand
TTGGTTTTTTGCACACTAAACAATGCTTTTTTTATATGATTATGGTTGTTCATTCCTTAATAATGATAAAAAACAAGAAAAAGTCCAGTATATTACTGGACTTTTTGTATTTGCCGACAACACTAAATGTCACTTAACTCTCTAATTAAAAAAACACTCGTTCTTAAAGAACGAGTGTTTTTTTAATTAATTTATTTTAATGTTTCAGTAACTCTTTTGAAGGTATCTGGATTATTTTCTGCCATGTCTGCTAACATTTTTCTATTTAGTTCAATTTTATTTTCTTTAAGTGAACCAATGAATTTGCTATAAGTTAATCCTAGAGCTCTAAGACCAGCGTTCATTTTCATTTGCCATAGTCTTCTGAAATCTCCTTTTTTCTTTCTTCTGTGGGCAAAAGCATGAACTCCTGCATGTAAAATAGCTTCATGAGCTTGTTTTTCTTTTGTTGAACGAGCATTACGATAACCCTTAGTCAAGCTAAGCATTTTCCTTCTTCTCTTTAGTGATGTTGTTCCTCTTTTTACTCTTGTCATGATATTTTAGCTTATAACTAATAATTATTTTATAAATTGTGCTTTGTCTTTGTTACTCATCTTTATTTCAACGGTTCTATTTTTTTGCATTTTTTTAGAACCAGTTGCTTTTGCATTAAAGTGACCTTGTCCAATTTTTCTGCCAATCAATTTACCGTTTTTTGTTTTTTTTATTCTTTTTGCGAATGATTTATTTGTTTTCATAATGTTTTTATTATTTCTTCTCTAATATCATACTAAGTCCTTTTGGACTTTTTTTAGGACCGTCTGCAATTTTATACTCTTCTGTAACAAGTTGCAAAACTCTGTTTATCCTTTCTTTTAAAAAATTGAAATCCATGTATTTCTCCCGTCCTCTTAAGAACAAATCAAGTTTAATCCTGTTTCCTTCTTTTAACCATTTGGATATATTCTTTGCTTTCAATTCAAGGTCATGTTCTCCAGTATTAAGCTTTGTCTGAATAATTTTTGTCTCTGTTGTGTGAGCTTTCGCCTTAGCAACTTTCAACTTCTTTTTTTCATCATACTGAAATTTACCATAATCCGTTATTTTTGCAATAGGGGGTTTAGCATTCGGTGATGTTTCTATAAGATCCAATCCTTCTTCTTTTGATTTTTTAAGAGCTTCTTGGATGCTCATAACCCCTAGATTTTCTCCTTTAGACCCTATTACTCGAACCTCTCTGGCTCTAATGGATTCGTTTATTCTAATTTGTGGTTGATAGTATGCCAATTTTTTGTTTAACTCAGAGTATTATTTATATCTTAAGTTACTAGTTTATACCATATTTTACATTTAAACACAACGATTTTGACCCTTTAAATTTAGAAATTTGATTTTAATTTATGTTAAAATTTCAGTTATGAATGAAGAAAGTACAAAGAAAGAACAATTAGAGCGATTAGAAAAGAAACTTTTAAACTTTAAAAAGTCTCCTTTGTATCAGTACCGAGTGGAAAATGGTTTTTTACCTGTTCTTGGTGAGGGTGATTTTCAAGCTAAGATAATGTTTATTGGGGAGGCTCCTGGGAAAAAAGAAGCTCAAACAGGTAAGCCTTTTTGCGGTGCTTCGGGTAAAATGTTAGATAGTTTACTTGAATCAGTTAAAATAAGTAGAAAGAATGTTTATATTACGAATATTGTGAAAGATAGACCTCAGGACAACAGAGACCCTTCAAAAGAAGAGATAGAATTATACAGCCATTTCTTAGATGAACAAATCGAAATAATTCAGCCGAAAATAATAGCGACTCTGGGGAGGTTTTCAATGGGATATATAATGACTCATTATGGGTTAGAAAAAGAAATTGAACCTATCAGCGATGCTCACGGAAAATCCTATGAAACAAAATTTTCATACGGAAAAGTAAAAATAATTCCTCTCTATCACCCAGCCGCCGCTATGTACAACGGAGGATTGCGAGAAACTTTAAAGGAAGATTTTAAGATTTTGAAAAAATAAAAGTTATCCACACAAAATTTGCAAAGAAGCCCCCCCCTGTAGTGTAGAATACTATTCAGATTTGTTCTCAAAAAATCAACCCTAATCCATGCGGACGGGTAAAAAAGTTTTTCTTATTAAATCTGCCAAAATATTTGGCATTTTCTTTTTTTTATAAAACTTTTAAAAACATAAAGGAGGTAATAATACAAAACGTGAAAAATGGAACAAAATAAGAAATTATAAAATTTCTTATCAACTGAGGCTAAACTCAAAAAACAAGAAAAAGGAGTTCGTGATGAAAAAGTCTATATTTACTGCTTGTTGTTTGTCTATGGTGTTGTTGGGGAGTTCTTCGGTTTATGCTGATCAGGTTGTATTTCAACCAGGATCCGCGCAAGGAAAAGATATGTGGCTTTCTTCCGTGTATAACAATACTGTTGTTGATGACGATAAACTGCAAGTAGGTGGCTGGGGAGATTGGTATAGAACTCTTATTCAGTTTGATATTACTGATTTACCTCCAGTAGCAACCTCGGTAGATATGTACATGTATGCCTATGATTGTGGTGATTCTTCTACGTCTGTTTCAATGATTTGGTATTTTTTAATGAGTAGTTGGGATGAACAAACTCAAGATTATTATGACCCTCTTTCTGGAGGTTATCTTGGAGTTCTCCCTGCACCAACACCTAATTCCTGGTATGGTATTCTCAATATAACCACCGCTTATAATTGGTGGAAAGCCGGAACCTATGCGAATTATGGTTTTGCTTTCTTGGCGACAGATAATAACAACCAGTTCAATGTATTCAGAAGTTCTGATTACAGTGATTATCGGTACAGGCCGAAGCTGGTTGTGACTTACAACGGGGCGAATTTGGGTTTTCCGTTAGCTTGTAGTACTCCAAGTTGTTCTGGAACTGAAAACATCGTTTATACAAGTCCTTACACATCGGGGTCTATAATATCTGTTGTGGATCATAGTATGGATTATGTGTATTCCGCTGAAGATGGAATTGTCTGGGCTTGGACCGATGAAAAAGGAGAAGGAACACCTCAAAACCAAGGATGTTATCCTAAAGTAGGTGGAGGAATCTTTAGTCTTGAAGGAACATATGTTGGATCTCCTTCTGATGGATGTACCACATCTTATCTCAATTACGATAGCCATCCTGGCTATGATTACAAAGCAACTTACGATACGCCAGTAAAGTCTGCTGCTGCTGGAACTGTTGTGAATTTTGGAGGGCAAAGATGTATTCCAAAAGGCTTATCTAGTTGTGCAAATATGGGTGCTGTTGGTATCGACCATGGAAATGGTTATATAACACAGTATCTGCACTTAGATACGATCTTCGTATATTCTGGTAACACAATCACCAAAGGGCAGCAAATAGGATTATCGGGAGATATTGGAATCCCAAATGCTCCTCATCTTCATTTTGAGGTGTTAAAACAAGCCCCTGGCTCATCTGGTACATCAGTGAGTGACTACAAAGTCGTTGACCCGTATGGGTGGAAAGGTGAATACGATGCCGATCCGCTTGAAGCTGTTACTGGGATAAAAAATGTCTGTTTGTGGCAAAATTGTCAGTAACATAAACACTATTCTTTAATTGATTTGCACTAAATCAAAAAAGCCCCTACCGTTTAAACCGTAGGGGCTATTTTTATTCAATAATTAGAATTTTTTCTTCGATTTTTTTATGCAATCTTGCTTTGTAAGGTTCTTCTGGTAAAAGTTGATTGGCATCAAAAACTGATGCTCTAATAGAGTTGTCGTCAATAAAACTCACATCTATTATGTTAATAAATCCATATAATTCTGCATATGTATGGCTTCCTTGAAGAGTTGAACCTTCAACTTTTTTCAAGCTATTCATCCCTGGCTTATAATACAACATATCCTTCTCTTGAATAAAAATTATAACCTCGGCATTCCTTATCGTATTATTTGAATTAGTCTCGCCGTTGTTAACAGGTTTGCTAGATCTTAAATCGTAAACGGCATAACGTGGACTTTTTACCGTGGGTAAAATCGACAAAAGAAATTTGTCCTTGAGACTCACAATGGAACTACGGGTTATCGCCTGTTGATGGTCATAGCAGTAATTAAGAGTGGGATCATCTATACATTCAGGTAATGTTAACACAGTCCTTAAAAGTTCCTTCCCCTCATCACTCAAATTTTCATATTTTCCTTCTTCTTCCGTATAAAGATTGTCTTTCTCTAATTGAGAATAATCAAAATTATCTTGGTTTATGTTAACCTGTATATCATTTGGTTTTGAGCCATAAAAGAAAATATACCCAACGATTAATAGGGCTCCTATAATTATTAGTATATTGTTTTTGTTTTTCATAAATAAAATTATAACATAACTTTAAAGGAATATTTTAAGATTTCTTGAATTCAAATCTGAACCTGGAACAATTTGGCAAAAACAAAAACCTCGCATCTGTTAAAATAATATT
>JAHJLO010000043.1 GCA_018821685.1 Patescibacteria group bacterium | reverse complement strand
CCGATCTTTCAATAAAATTTATGAAAAAGTTGGTTTATCTATAAAACATATTAAGGTGGGAGAAAATTTTGAAGAAAAAGTAAAAGAATTAAAAATGTTAAAATAAAATTATGAAAATAAAAAAAGCCACAGTAAAAGATTTAGATGATATTTTAGAATTAGCGAGTCTAATGTTAGATTTTCATTATAAGTTTGATGATTATTATAAAATATATGAAAAGTATGAAGACCATCGGAAATTTTATGGTGACCAGTTAAAGAAAAAAAATGTTCAATTTTTAATTGCGAAAAATGACGACGGAGACGCTGTTGGTTTTGGGCAATCCTCCATTGTTTCAATACCTAAAACTCGGGCTCCAAAAATAGGAAAATTGATTTCTATTTTTGTTAAGCCTGAACATCGAGGAAAAGGTGCCGGAAGAGGTCTCTTTGAAAAACAAATGTCTTGGTTGAAAAAGAATAAAGTTAAATATATAGAAATGCATGTTGATGCTCGAAATAAAAAAGCTTTAGCTTTGTGGAAAAAACAAGGTTTCAAAGATTACCAGATAAGTTTAAAAATGGAAATATAGAGTAAAAAGAAAACAATAAACAACTTAATGATTCAGAGGAATTAAAAAATCCCTACTAAAAAAGCTTTTGACGGCGAGTCAGAGGGCATTGACATTTTAGTTATCATTTGATAACCTTGTAAATAAATCAGGTTATCAACTGATAACCTAGTAAAAAAATTAAGTTACCAATAAATTATGGAAAATAAAACAAACAAAACACATATTTCTGTTTCGGACTTTGCTAAAATTCTTGGAATAAGCAGAACTGCTGTTTTAAAAAAAATTACAAAAGGTCAGGTTCCTGCTGAAAGAATTGGGCGTTCTTATGCTATTCCGATGGGTTATGTTTCAAACATGCTTAATGATGGAAAGTATAAAGAATTGACTCAAAAAGAAAAAGAAGAGATTGAAAAAATGGTAGAAAAAATTGTTGATGAATATGGAGACACCCTTCGTCTTTTAGGTAAAGAATAATCATGATAATAGAAAGACTAACAGTAGCAGATATTGAATACGTTGCTCATAGATTGGCTCAGGAAACTATGGACTGGAATGAACCCATTCCAGATTTTAGTACTCGCTATACAAATTCTCTTGAGAGTTCAATAGAACAACCTTTTCAAACTTTTGGTGGTAAACAATTATATCCAGGGCTTTTGAAAAAAGCTTCCATACTGTTTTATTTAATGGTAAAGAATCACCCTTTTAAAAATGGAAATAAAAGAATCGCAATGACAACATTACTTTATTTTTTAATGAGAAATAAAAAATGGGTTAAGGTTGATAACCAAGAATTTTATAATTTTGCAAGATGGGTTGCTGAGAGCAATCCTCGTCTAAAAAAAGATACAGTCAATGCTATAGAAACTTTTTTAAGTGATTATTTAGTAGATTGGAAATAAAGAAATAAAAGGCTTCAGGAGCCTTTCACAACCCCAAAACAAATAATAATTAAGCATTAAAAATGTTAGAATAAAATTATGAATTTAGAAGAAAAAATTAAAGATTTAGATGAAAGGTTAATAGCTTTAGAATTTTCTGGGATGTTTTTTGTGTCGTTATTTTTTGTTATTATTTTTAATTTTACAAAAGAATTTGAGATTGAATTAAACTGGGTTGATTTGATTATGCGTTTCTTCTTATATCTAGGTTTATCTTTCTTTTTCTTTTATATAACAATCCCTCTATCTAAAATTATAAAAAAAGTTGGTTTGGGAGGAAAAAAGATTTTAAATCAAATAAAGGAAGAATGGAAAAATGAGACAATATTAAGAAAAGCCGGAGTCATTTTTGGATTAGTTTCTTTTTTAAAACTAATCTATAGCTTATTTATATAAAAAACAAAAAATAACTATGATACAATTTTATATATGAAAAAAGTTTTAGTCAGAGATAAAATGCAAAAGAAATATTCTTATATTATCTCTGAACCAGTGGGTAAAAATTTTGCAAAAGATTTTAAACCCGAATTAACTCCAAAAGAGATGTTAGAGCTAGGTGTTTTTGGTGGTCGGTATATGAGAGACTGTCGAAAAGAATTTCCAAAAAATTGGTTTACGAAAGCAAAACTTCATCCAGAGAAAACAGTGGGGCATAGCCCAGAATTAAATTATTTTAAAGTTGATGCCAGCCAACCTTTAAAAGTTTGGAAAGAAAAAGGTTGGATTTACAAAGAAGACCCTCGAGGTTGGTTTCAGTGGTATTGTCGATATTATATAGGGCGTAGAATTCCAGAAGAAGATAAAAAACAGATTAGTAGATGGAAGGCCTATACAAGACATCTAGGTGCTGTAAAAAATAATTGTAAAAGGAAAGACTTAGACTGTCGTCCCAAACAAAGACAGTCGCTATTACATTGGGCCTACGACTCAAGAAAGATTTAATTTTTACCTATCAACAATATAGAATATATAAATAAGATAACGTGTTATAATTTGGGTAAATGAAAAATATTCTCCTTATTGTAATTTTCTTTATGTTTCCAATGTTGGTGAGTGCTCACCAACCAAATCTTTTAATTTCATCTAGTGAGGAAATTTTTGTTAATAACTCAGTCAACCTAGAAGCGGCTCAAGAAATTAAAGACCCAACCATTACTTCTCAAGCTGTTTATGATTCTATTTCGAAACCTGAACAAGCTCGTTTGTATAAATTTACTCCAGAAAATGATGAAGAAATACCTATTGAAGTTTTGGTTCCTGTCCGCCCTTCCAATGAAAATTTTTATCCATCGGTTGCTTTGATTTATAAAGAGGGTTTATTAAATTTTGATAATAAAATAAATTTTAAATTACCGGCAGGTTACGATGCTTTACTGGTAGAAACGCCAAGAGATGTTGAGAGGGAAATATTCTTTGAACCCTATAGTGTTGAAAAACTTTATCACGGTAATGAAGAAAAAGTTTTTGTAAAAGCAGGTGAGGAATATTTTATTTTAATTTTTGAACCTAATAAACAGACAGGTGATTTTTCTTTGGGTATCGGAACAAAAGAAGATTTTAACAATGTTTCTTTTGGATCGCTTCTAAAAGATATTGTAAAGATTAAATTAAAAGTCGTTGGCGACCAAGATATTCCTTGGAGAGAAATTTGGGGACTATTTATTTTTATAGCAGGTTTTGTGATCGGTTTAGGTGCGGTGACGGTTATCGACACTCTCGGATTTTTAGGAATAAATTCTGGATATTGGACAGAAACAACTATACGCGCACATAAAGTTACGAAACCTCTTATTTGGATTGGAATTATTTTAGCAGTAATCGGAGCGACTATTTTTTACAATGCTACTGGTTCTGGAATTTCATCTGTTGCAACCTTTCAACTAATTGCTTTAGTCTTACTTGTGTTAAACGGAATATACTTAAGTTTTTATATTAGCCCGTTTTTGTTGAAGAGAGAAAAAGAAGGTCGGGTTAAAGAATTATTACCATTTAAAATTAAATTAGGAGTCGGTGTAAGTTTAATTTTTTCAATAATTGGTTGGTGGGGATCCTTGTTCTTACTTTCTTGGTATTTGGTCTTTATTTTATAATTTTTACAGTATCGTAGATTTTCAATTTCCCAAAAGGTCGAATTTTATTAATTTATTTAAAAAAATCATGAATAGTAATTTAGGTTCAATTGGTTGGGTTTCTTTAATCCTTCTTGTAGTTGGAGGTTTAAACTGGGGTCTTGTAGGACTTTTCGGTTTTGACTTGGTAGCTACTATATTCGGTGAGATGACTATGCTATCAAGAGCTGTATATGTTCTTGTAGGTATTTCATCCATCTACGTTCTAATTAAAGAATTAATGTAATTTTTTAAACAACAAGATCTTAAAGATTTTGTTGTTTAAAAAGATTATAAAAAATTACCTACCTTTTATAAACTCAAAACTAAAAGAACTATGATCGCAACAATCATTTCAATATTATCAATAGGAATTATTATCGGCTTTATCGCCTATGCTGTTTTAGTTGATGGCGAGAGAAAGATTGAAAAACTAAATCAAAATAAACTAATATTGGAAGAAAAAGAAACAAGAAAAGATCAACTTGAAACAAAGGAAGAAAATAAAAAAAGTATTTTAGAGTTGTTGGATAAAGAAGAAAAAATAACAAATGACAAAATAGAAAGTTTGCTCGGAGTTTCGGATACAACCGTAGGAAGATATTTAGACGAGCTTGAAAAAGAAGGAAAAATAAAACAAGTCGGAGAAACAGGACGAAGTGTTTATTATGAAAAAGCTTAAAACCCCCTAAAACATTTTCACAAAAAATGTTCGGGCGAACATACTAAATTTGGTTATTTTTTAAAAACTATAAGTTTTTAAAAAATAACCAAATTTAGTATGTTTTAGCCAAACGCCCCATGTCCGACATGGGGCGTTTAGTTAAAAACACCTTATTCGAAATATTATCTAGAGTACTCTTTTTCCTTGATTTTTTAACACGTCTGAAGTATTCTTTTTCTAGAAGTATTGTTCTGTATCAGACAGATAAATTTTAAATTTGTAAGGAGGAAAACATGAAAACAATTTGTTTGTATGTGGTGGCTCTCGTTGGATTAGTTACTTTCTTGGCAACACCTGTTTTCGCTGAGAAAGGTTGCTACCTGCTTAACCTTCACACTGAAAATGTCGGACTGGTTTGTGGGAGTCAAATTTACGGCTTTCCAAAAAGTGCAGTTATCAGAGCGAGTTTTGAGAAGAGAACAATTGTGGCTGTGGTCAACGGAGAGGTAAAAACTTTCTATCTCAGAAAGAAGTAACGATTCCGTTTTCGCGTCCTAAAACGCCTCACTTAGTGGGGCGTTTAATACATTTAATTTTTAATTTTCAACGAATATAGCCTTCTTTAAAGACCTGTTACTCGATACTAATTAATTTCATGAATTTTTTGTTGACATTTTTTTCCATTCGAGTATACTAATCAGTACATTAATTTATGTTTATAAAAACTAATTTAAATAAGCGGGTGAAACAATAATGGCTTCTTAAAAGTTGCCTATGTCACCGCTTAGAAAAAGCGGTTTTTCTTTTGAAAATTAAAAAAGTTTGTTATCTCTGTGAAGTTTTGAGCTTGCTCAAAACTTCACAGAGATAATAAAAGTTCGTCGTTTGAATTCAGTTTCAATTTGTCCTAACATTTTTTATTAAGTGTTTGAATAAACTGAAACTGAATTGAGGCGATGAAAATTTCTTCCTAAACCAAAACATAGTTTTGGTCGGACGAACGATTCATCGTTTTAGTCGGAAAATTTTGTTGTCTCTATGATGATTTTAAGCTTGCTTAAAATCATCATAGAGACAGTAAAAATTATTTCCTCAGTGAAGCTTTGAGCTTGCTCAAAGCTTCACTGAGGACGTAAAGATTTTAAAAAGATTTGTTACCTCAGTGTTAATTTTGAGCTTGCTCAAAATTAACACTGAGGTAATAAAAAAAGTTTGTTGTTTCAGTGATAATTTTTTAAGCTTGCTTAAAAAATTATCACTGAGGTAATGAATATTTATTCTTCGGAATTTATTTTTATTACCTCTATGAAAGTTTTGAGCTTGCTCAAAACTTTCATAGAGGTTGTAAGAAAAAAATGACAGCGGGACCGATTCATTGAAAATTGAATAACAAAGTTTCATCCATGGAATCGGATGAACTTTGTGGGTCTTTAAGTTTTTAATTTTTGATCTTTGTTTTAGGATTTTTCTTAATTCAAAGTAGATTAAAAAGTTTTAGATCTGTAGGTAAAATATAATAATTCATTAATTTAATTTAATGAGTTATTGCATAATCACATAAAGTAAAAAAGAACCCAGGGGGTTCGGTGTTTCAGATATTGAATTATCGTCTGAAACATTTTAAATTGCGTTTTTTAAATTTCCTATCAGGAAATTTTAAGGGCGTATGGTGGATACCTTGACTCTAAAAGGCGATGAAGGACGTGGCATGGCTGCGATAAGCTTCGGTAAGGTGCCTAGTAACCTGTGACCCGAAGATTTCCGAATGGGGAAACCTAATCTGCTTAATGCGGATTGCTGTGTGTATATAAAAGACACACGGAGCGTACCCGGGGAAGTGAAACATCTCAGTACCCGGAGGAAAAGAAAACAATGTCTATGAATTTAGACGATATTCTGTGAGTAGCGGCGAGCGAAAGCGGAAGAGCCCAAACCTGATGTGCTTTTAGTATATCAGGGGTTGTAGGATAATAACCTCATTTAGTTGAGGGAAGTCAAAAAATATTTTGTTAGTTGAATTTGCTGGGAAGCAAAACTTCAAAGGGTAATAGTCCCGTAAACGAAAACAATTTATCTTTCTTGTTATTACTCCTGAGTACCCCAAGACACGAATAGCTTGGGGGAACCCGCCAGTACTAACTGGTAAGGCTAAATACTTTTAGAGATCGATAGTGAACAAGTACCGTGAGGGAAAGGTGAAAAGAACCCCGGAGAGGGGAGTGAAATAGATTTGAAACCATACGTTTACAAGGAGTAGAAGAGGTTGCTTGCAACCTCGACTGCGTGCCTATTGAAGAATGAGCCAACGAGTCTGAATATGCAGCTGCCTAATTGCGATAGCAAGGAGGCCCAGCGAAAGCGAGTGTTAATAGCGCGAAATTATAGTTGTATGTTTAGGACCCGAAGCCAAGTGATCTTACCATGAGCAGGGTGAACTTCGTCGAAAGACGAAGGGAGGCCCGAACCGGTTGACCGTTCAACATCATCGGATGACTTGTGGTAAGCAGTGAAAAGCTAATCGAACTTGGTAATAGCTGGTTCTCTCCGAAATAGCTTTAGGGTTAGCGTCTAGATTACCTGCTGGGGGTAGAGCACTGGAAGGAATGAACAGGGGGAAACTTCGTCATTCCTATCAAACTCCGAATACCAGCAGTCAAGTTCTAGGCAGTTAGACTCCGGGGGCGAAGCTCCGGTGGTCAAAAGGGAAACAGCCCAGACCTACATCTAAGGTCCCTAAATTCATACTAAGTGCACTTAAGGAGGTAAAATTTCTCAGACAATGAGGAGGTTGGCTTAGAAGCAGCCATCCTTTAAAGATAGCGTAACAGCTCACTCATCAAGAGATTTCGCGCCGCAGATTATCGGGGCTAAGTATGATACCGAAGATTAGGATTCGTGAACTTCATAGAGGAGTTCTTTATTTAGAAATAAAAAACAAGGATTTACAAGTAATGCATTAAGTTTTCTAGAAATTTAATGCGTGTGGCGAGGGGGTTAATCAGAGGTCACTATAAAAAATAATCTCCATTATTTCTAATTTTTGTTTGCAATTTAAATTTTATATGCACCCGGGTAGCTCAGTTGGTAGAGCAAGAGGATGGCGAATCCCCTATGTCGAGGCCCGGGAGCCAATTAAAATTTAAATTGCTTCTTCTATGAAGTTCACGAGTGGTAGGAGAGCGTTCTGTTCTGCGATGAAGCCGAAGGCGTAAGCCACGGTGGAGCGTACAGAAGTGAGAATGTTGGCACAAGTAACCGCAATGCAGGTGAGATCCCTGCACGCCGAAAGACTAAGGTTTCCTTCGCAATGTTTGTCAGCGAAGGGTTAGTCGGGCCTAAGGAGATGGTGAAAACCGGATCCGATGGACATACGTTTAATATTACGTAACTTCTTTATATTTCGATGGAGTGACGGAGGACACAAGTAAGAGCACATTATTGGATTTGTGTTATTTATTTCAAGAGACGTTTCTTAGGAAAATCCGGGAGACATAAATTTCGAAAATAGATTAAATTCCTTCCTTCGGGTTGGGAAATTCTTACGAAGAGCCTTCCAAGAAAAGCTTCTAAGATTAAATATAGAGAACCCGTACCATAAACCGACACAGGTAGTCAGGTCGAGAAGACCAAGGCGAACGAGTGATAATTCCCCAAGGAACTCGGCAAAAAAGCAGCCGTAACTTCGGAATAAGGCTTGCCCTTCTTTAATTAGAAGGGCCGCAGCGAAAGTAACCCTGCCAACTGTTTATCAAAAACACAGCTCCGTGCGAACTCGCAAGAGGATGTATACGGGGTGACGCCTGACCAATGCCAGAAGGTTAAATATCGGTGGTACATTGTCTTCGGATGATATGCTGGCTGATATAAGCCCTGGTGAATGTCGGCCGTAACTATAACGGTCCTAAGGTAGCGAAATTCCTTGTCTGGTAAGTTCAGACGTGCACGAATGGCGTAATGAGTGGGGTACTGTCTCGGGGAACAGCTCGG
>JAHJLO010000123.1 GCA_018821685.1 Patescibacteria group bacterium | reverse complement strand
GCTCCCGCTCGGCCTGCGCCGTGAACGGGTACATCGGATGGTTCGCCACCTTTTCGTAGCGCACACGGTAATAGTCCACATATTCCTGATGTTGCTGTTCCATCAATGTCTCCTAGCCAGTTCTCACGGAAGGTGAAGTCAAGACACCATAGGACATAGACAAGAAAAAAGAAAGATATTGAACCCCCGGGCCAGCTATTCGAAAAATTCAATTTGATGCCTATCGTACGCCGAAAGCCACCTCTTTGTATCCCCCGTGGTCGAAGTTGGCGATGGAGAAGCCCACACCGATGTACGGGGTCTCGTCTCCGGGCAGATACCCCACGAAGGCCTCCAGCATGACGCTGCCATCGGCGAAGGTGCCCACGAGCACCTGGGCGCTCCCCTGAATGGCGAAGGAGGCCTCGACGTCGATGGTGCGAAACCCGATCCCGCCGGTGAACCTCACGCCCCTGTAGGATTGGCGTCCAGAAAAGGTGCTCAGGAGGTTGCCCGTGGCCGTGAGAAAGCCGCTGCCCATGACATGATCGGCGGTGAGCTCGCCATCGCCATGCAGATAGCCCAGGGAGGCCTCAAGTCCGATGGAGGGGAAGAGGAAGGAGACCTCGCCCTTGGCATCCTTGAGTGGGTACCCCACCTGCTCCCAGAGGTCCATCGAGACCACCGCCTCGCCGCCGTGACGGGATCTTTCCTGGTGGTCGGCGTGCACGTACCTCCCCCCGGCGCGCGCCACCCAGGAACACCCCGTGGCCGGACCCACGATCAGCAGCACCACGAGTGTCCTGGCCAGGGAACGTCGACTGCAGCTTCGAACCTTCTTTCCGTCAGGCATGGCTACCTCTTTTCCTATCAACTTCGCAAAAATCCATGGATTCTCCTGCCCGGGCTGTGCTGGGAGCGGAGAGGAACAGGTTTAAATGAGATATCAACCGTAATACATCATCCCTGGCCTCCTTGAGTGGGTACCCCACCTGCTACCAAAAACGAAAACGATCTCTGATTTCCCTACTGTGGCGGGCCCCATCGCAGGCAGGTGTCCGGCGCGTCGTCGGCCAGCCATCCGAAGTGACGCGCCATCCAGTACACCACCAGGAAGTCCACGCCCGAATACAGCATCGTGGGCTCGGGCAGTCCGATCAACTCCCACGGGTTGCGTTCCCACATGAAGGTCGAGGGCACGCGGTCGTCCACGTCGATGGCCAGAAGCGCCTTCCCGTCGCAGGAAGGATTGGCCGGGTATTCGACCGTGTTGTCAACGGCGTGGGCAGTGTTGGGGGCCGACGGGAACAGGTTCAACTGGGTCAGGTGGTCTGTCACGACCGCGGTTGGGAGGCCCGGGACCACGGAGGCCGTGATAAACGCGAAGAAGACGTTCTTGTGCGAGGACACGGTGTTCCAGAGGGCGTCGGTGAGGACGGCCGACTGCAGCCGGACACTGCGGACGGGGTCGCTCTCCAGGCGGGCCCAGTTCCAGGCGGGCTGGAACACGATGTTCTTGCCGTGGTAGGAGTCACCGCAGGTGCTCGTGTCGGACCAGTCCGCGGACAGGTCCAGCCAGTCGTCCACGACCGAGAGATAGTGTTCCAGGATGGCCTGCCGGCGTGTGGCGTAGGCGGGGATTCCATCGGTCACGCGCAGCGCCACCGAGAACATCGAGCCGAGTTGGATGGCCTGGCTGTCGAAGGTGATGTCCGGGACCCAGGAGAGGGCCGGGACCTGCCGCAGGAACTGCGCCGGGCGCGGCCAGAACTGCAAAAAGCCTCCGGTGGTGAACCCGAAGGGACTGCTCGTGATGTCCAGCTGGGGAACCCCGTTGGGCATCTCGTCATCGGTGAGCACCGAGTAGCCCAGCTGCATGTTGACCGTCATCGGGATGCCGTCGATGACCAGCCGCACGCTGCGCGTCCGGAAGTCCATCAACTGCTCCACGAAGTCCACCACGTCCGCGCGGATGAGCTCCCGCAGCGCCTCGTCGGTGACGGCCTCGTAGGCCCAGGCATAGCCAAGCATGACTCCCTGGTACTGGTCGCGGCTGATGTTGCCCTTCCAGTTCCAGGCGGCGTTTTCGAACCAGTAGTCCCGATGGTTCTCCGGGTCGGCCGCGGCGAAGATCGCCGTCACGTCGGCCGGGCTCGCCGCAGGTGCGGCATAGCGCGCCAGGTATCCACGGTCCCCGGAGATGCGCCACCATCGATGCAGCACCTGCAGAGTCGCCGTGATCTGGTCGAGAGCGTCGGGCGCACCCGTGACCAGGTAGCGCAGCGACTCGGCGGCCAGGTACGTGCCCGTCCAGATCGTGGAGTCGCGGGTGCCGGCCCAGAGGTTGACCTGGGAGAACGTCTCGTCGGAAAAGATCCCGCGCATGACACCGCCGGCGGGCATCAGTTTCAAGCGCAGCCACGCGGTGTAGTTGCGCGCCCTGTTGTGCAACCGCCCCGGACCGTCGTCGATATTTGTCGCCCAGGTGCCCGTGATCTCGTCCCAGAGGCGGCAGACCTGGCCGTCGGCCGTGGCGCCGGCGGTGCAGACGTCCAGGCAGGGCTCGACGACGACCATCTCCTCGACCAGCGCCGTGGTGCAGTCCGCATCAGCGGCATCGGTGTCGCCGTCGGAGTCGTTGTCAAGGCCGTCGTTACAGGTCGAAAGCCCGAGGCCGACCTCGGCGTCGCCGCCGGTGCAGTCGGGATCCGCTGCGTCGATCCAGCCGTCGGCGTCGTTGTCGAGGCCGTCGCTGCAGGCCGCCGACGGGTCACAGGGAGGATTCGTGCACACGCACTCGGTGCCCCCATGGGTCTGACAGTAATAATCCTGGGCACACAGCGGGATGCAGACGTTGGTCGTGCAGGCGGCACCCTCGCAGTGCATGCCGTCACCGCATGCCGGGTTGCACCCGGTCGGCTCGGTCTTCTTGGTGGAATCGGGCGTGCAGGCCAGAACCCATGCGAAAAGCACCGGGAGGAGGAATTTCATGGACATTCTCCTTTGAAATAACAACCGTAATACATCTTGTTTGTACTCCCATTTCGTTTGGCGTCAAGCCAATTTCAAAGTCCCGCGCATTGACATCCACATCATCCATGGGAATAGTTCCCTCCTGAGGCTGAAAGATCATGAAAGCTCCTGTCCCCCAGATTCTACTACTTTTGATCGTCGCGGCGACGCAGGCAGGTTGCGTCAGAACCAATCCGAAGCCACGCTCCGTGGTCCGCAAGTCAATCGATAACCCAGGAGGGGATGCAATCCATGGGGAGGGGCGCGGTGCTCCAAACGCCGTCACCCCATCAGACGCCCAGGAAATGTGCCGCACCCTCTCACAAGGTTCCAAGGTGCAGGGAGACGGTGTTGTTCTCAACGTTTCCCCTGGCACCCTGGTGCGGGAACCCGCAACCACGCAATGGGGGGGTGGGTACGTCTCATCGGGTGACCCCTTGGAATTCAAGGCGTCTGGAAAAACCCTGGTGCTTGTTCCGTTTTCCAACCCGGGCAACGGAACCGGGGTCGCTGTCACCTTGCCCATGCAGGGAGGAGGCTGCGTCCTGGGAATCTGGGTGGTCGCCTTTGGTGGAGACGGCGCGTGGATAGAGCAGGTCCGTTTCTCTCCCGACGGATCCAACCAGAACGTCACGAAAATCGAGATCGACTACACCTGTCAGTACCACGGGATGGGTGAACCCAAAACCGAGGAGGGTCATGTGGTGCTGCGAACAGACGCCAGGACTGTCTGGTAGGACACTCCGTTTGTGTTTATATTTTCCTGAACTTATTATCGTGGGCCAAGGATCATTCAGGCGACGAGGATCATGGCGCGGCCGAGGCGGACGATGCGGCCGTCGTGGGCGAACTGGGTGAGCAGGCGGGAGACGGTCTCGCGCCGGGCGCCGATCATCGAGGCGATGTCGGTCTGCGTGTGGGCGGCCG
>JAHJLO010000042.1 GCA_018821685.1 Patescibacteria group bacterium | reverse complement strand
TGTTTTATCGAACGGGTTTCCTTCAGGCGGGGAGTATCGATGAAAAAGATTTGATTGAATGGCAACGTGGGGAGGACGGAATTATTCTCGGACAAGAGAGTTTTGAATTGGATGGAAATAAAAATTATTGTTGGTTACTAATTCATAGTTATGTATCAACTCCTGATGAAATGAGAGGTTTAGCCGAAGCAATAAACAGCGAGTTTGGAGATTTTGTTTTAGTGCCAAGATTAGAGGGCCACTCAGAATTACCTAGTCATATATTAAATTTATCTCTAAACGAATGGTATGAGCAGGTAAAACAGGAATACCTAGAATTACACAAAGATTGTCAGAATATAAATGTCGCGGGGTCTTCTTTTGGGGGGACACTTACTTTAAAACTAGCAGAAGAATTTGATTTACATTCCGTCTATGCGATTGATGCTTTTTTGAAAATGCCATATAATTTTTTATATATTTTAAAACCAGAAACATCGATGAAGTTTCTGTCTTCCAATCTTCATTATCTAAAAAAGTTGAAGACTGCTAGTATCTTTGACCCAAAAGGGTCCGAAGAACATGTTGCCTATTGGAACATGCCTTTTTCACCGGTTGTTAACTCAGAAGAATTCATAAAAGAGGTTGTTACTAATTTAAATAAAATAGAGGAGCCTTTATTTATCGCTCACTCAGAAAAAGATTCTGTAAGTTCTTTCCTGAGTGCTCAACTGATTTTTGACCAAGTTTCTTCTCTCAACAAAAAATTATTACCATTGGTTGATTCGGACCACCTCTTGCTAAGGGACTATGATAAAAATCTCGTTGTTGAAAACATTATAAATTTTGAGAGTCTATTGAGATAAGAAAAAATAAATAATCATGGGAAATTTCATAAAATTAAATAAGAAAAAATTAACGATATCTTTTTTAGGTGCCCTAATTTTAATTGTGGGTACTTATCATATAACTAAGCCAATGTCCGATAATTTAAATTATGAAAGCGAAGTTTATGAGATAAATAGTGACCAAGTGGATTTTTTGTACGATCTTAGCTACGAAGATTCTGAAGGAAATTTAGTTTTTGAACAAAATATTTTTGATGAAATTTTAAAAGTTATTGATTCTGCTGAAAAATATATATTAATTGATATGTTTTTGTGGAGTAGCAATGGAGATAATGTTTATAGAAATCTAGGGCAGGAAATAACCGACCATTTGGTTGCTAAAAAGAAAATAAATCCTGATATCCAAGTAGTAGTCATTACAGATCCCTTAAATACAAACTACGGGTCTTTTGAGAATTCTTATTTTTCTCAACTGGAAAGTAGTGATATCGATGTGGTTTTTTCCGATCTCAATTCTTTGCCAGATAGTAATATTTTATACTCACCTTTTTGGAGAACTTTTGGGCAAATATGGGGTGAACCAAAAACCGGATGGATTCAGACTCCTTTTTTCGAAGAAAAAACTTCTATTCGGTCTGTATTCAAGGTTCTTAATTTCAAAGCCAATCACAGAAAAATTATGATAGCTGATCATGATGATTCAGTCTATTCTTTTGTAATTTCCGCAAACCCAAGCGGTTCTGGATCAACACATTCAAATATAGGGTTTCTTATAAAAGACTATTTATATAAAGATATATACACTTCTGAAAAAACAATCGCTGGAATCGCCGGTTACGATTTATCTAATTTAGACTTGTGGAATTTTGATTTTGTAAAAGAAAATACTGATGATCAAAATACTTCTGTTCAGTTTATCACCGAAGGAAAAATAAAAGAAAAAATCCTTGAGGCCATAAGAGAATCACAGGAAAAAGATTCTATAAAATTGGCAATGTTTTATTTTGGTGACAGAGATATTCTAGACGAATTAGTTGAAGCTTTTGATCGAGGGGTAGAGATAAAAATTATATTAGACCCAAGCAAGACTGGTTTCGGGAGAGATAAATACGGAATTCCGAGTCGTGCTGTCGCTTCAAATTTTATGGATAGGACCGATGATAAAATAAATATTCGATATTACAAAACAAGAGACGAGCAGTTTCACACTAAGCTACTTTTGGTTAAAAAGGAAAAAGAGCTGATAATTATCGGAGGGTCTGCAAATTACACAAGAAGAAATTTAGATTCACTTAATCTTGAAGCTGATGTAAAAATAACGACTTCTTTAGATACAGTCCTTGCTCAAGAAGTCGAAAATTATTTTGATAGAATTTGGAAAAATGATGGGGGAATCTTTACTGCTGAGTATGAAGATTTTGATGAACCAAGTTGGTTTCGGTATATTCAGTATAGATTTCAGGAGTTGAGTGGAACAGGAACTTTTTAGGTTTGGTGTTGGTTTGTTTTTGACTTAATAATTGCTATTGTATAAGTAATGAAAATACTAATTTGTACAGGAATATACCCTCCCGATTTCGGGGGGCCGGCGACTTATTCTAAGTTGCTTTTTGACGAACTTCCTAAAAAAGGAATAGATGTTGATGTTTTGAGTTTTGGTGAAGTTAGACACCTCCCAAAAATAATTCGTCATTTCACTTATTTTATAAAGACATTAAAAAGAGGTAAGGGTGTTGATTTGATTTATGCACAGGATCCTGTTTCCGTCGGCTTTCCGGCTTGTTTAGCTTCTAGAATTCTTGGTAAAAAATTTATTTTAAAAGTTGTTGGTGATTACGCTTGGGAGCAACAACAGCAAAGAGCTGGTGTGAAATTTGTTACTCCAGAAGATTTCCAAAATAAAAAATTTGATTTTGTGACAGAAATTAGAAGAAAAATAGAAAGACATGTTGCGAAAAGAGCCAGTAAGATTATTGTTCCAAGTAATTATCTTAAGAAAATTGTAATGATGTGGAGTTCTGCCCACGGTAATGAAATCCCTTCTGAGAAGGTTCAGGTTATTTTCAATGCTTTTGCTCCTAAGGAGGTTTTAGAAACTAAAGAAGAATTGAGAAAACGCTTTGGTTTTGAAGGTAAGATTATTTTTTCTGTGGGGCGTCTTGTTCCTTGGAAAGGATTTGAAATGCTTATTCAGATTATGAAAGATTTACCTGAGATTAAATTATTTATTGCGGGCGATGGTCCTGACAGAGAAAGGTTGGAGAAAAAAATCAAAGATTTAAATTTAACAGATAGAGTTAAGATGTTGGGTAAACTTGAACAAGACATTTTACTTAAACAAATAAAGGCCTCAGATATTTTTGTTTTAAATACTGGGTATGAAGGATTATCACACCAGCTTCTAGAGGTGATGAGTTTAGATGTTCCTATTGTTACTACAAATATTGGAGGAAATCCTGAGTTAATTGAAGATAATAAACAAGGGTTGTTAGTTGAATATAATAACGAAGATCAGTTAAAAAATATTATTTTATCCATATTACGGGGGTATATAAATATCGAAAATATAACAGAAAACGCAAAAGAAAAATTAAAATCATTTAGTCGAGAAAAAATGCTGGAAGAAATTACAAAAGGGTTGAAAGATTAAGTCAATTAGTGTATCTTAAGGAAAGAATCAATTTGTAGGTTTTTACTCTTAATAGGAAAAAGGGGGAACAGATGGTAACTGCTAATATTGCTTATATGAAGAGAATAAGAGATCTGATTTTAGGAGCTCTGCCTCCTGATGGAAGAAAGGAACAAGCGATAACCTTAAAAGAAATTTCAACAAAAACAGGCTTAAGGAAAAAAACAGTTTTAGTAATTATTAAGGATCTTGGAGATGTTGTTCATCTTTTTCCTTCAAGTGAAGAAGAACCTGATAGATATTGTAAGAGTTCTCTTGTATGAATTAAAAATTCTTAAAAAGGCAGAGGAGGATTTTCTGTGCCAAAAATAAAAGACGAGAGTCTTTAGAAGACCAGGTTTAACAGCCTGGTCTTAATTTTTGCTTATTTGGGTGTTATTATAAGAGCAATGAAAGTTTTAATGATTTCAACCGACAGAAAAATATTTGAAGAGAATTCTGCAGTAAGACAGAGGATGGTTGAGTACGGAAATATGACCGAAGGGCTTCATATTATTGTTCTTAGTAAAAAAGTAAATTTTGAAAGAAGGTTGTTAGGGGGGAACGTTTCTGTTTATCCAACAAGTTCAAGAAATAAATTTTTTTATATTTTTGACGCTATTAGAATTGGAAGAAAAATTGTAAATAAAAATAACTTAGAAAGA
>JAHJLO010000041.1 GCA_018821685.1 Patescibacteria group bacterium | reverse complement strand
TTATATGTAATAATTTGTATTACAATTAATTATAGCAAAATAATTTTTTACGTCAATATGAATTAAGAGGATATTTTATGTTAAAATTCATTAATGCAAAAGTTTACTCTAAGAGACCAGGAGTTGTCTGAAAAAATAAAACAAGAATTTAAAGTTTATCCTGAGTTGCTTGGACAACTTCTTTTTTCTCGTGGCATTAAAACCATGGAGGAGGCAGAACGGTTTTTAAATCCAGATTATTCTCGTGACATCCATGACCCTTTTTTGATGAAAGATATGGAGAAGTCTGTCGAGAGAATTTTAAAAGCGATTGAATCAGGAGAGAAGATTTTAATTTACTCTGATTATGATGCCGATGGAATTCCGGGGGCTGTGGTATTTAAAGATTTTTTCAAAAAAATAGGTTATCCAAATTTTGAAAATTACATTCCTCATCGTCATAACGAAGGCTATGGTTTAAATTTTGATGCTATTAAAAAATTTAAAAAAGATGGGGTTGATTTAATCATCACCATCGATTGCGGAACAAAAGATTTTTATGAAATAGAAGAAGCTCAAAAAAATGGAATTGATGTCATTATTACAGACCATCATATCGTCGGTGAAAAAATTCCGAATGCTTTCTCTATCTTAAATCCTAAACAAGAAGACTGTAATTATCCCGATGACGGTATCGCTGGAGCAGGGGTTATTTTTAAATTAGTTCAAGCGCTTTTGCAAAGAGGAAATTTCGAAATAAAAGAAGGTTGGGAGAAATGGCTTTTGGATATGGTTGGTTTAGCAACAATTTCCGATATGGTTCCTCTGAAAAATGAGAACAGAGCTTTTTCATATTTTGGGATGAAGGTTTTAAGAAAATCTCCTCGTTATGGTTTAATTCATCTATTGAGAAAACTAAGAATGGATCAAAGAAATCTTACTGAAGATGATTTAGCTTTTATGATAACTCCTAGAATAAATGTTGCTTCAAGAATTGATGACCCCATCAAAGCTTTTGAATTGTTATCCTCCGATGATGAAGTTGTTGCTGGTGAGCTGGCCAATTATTTAGATAAAATAAATTCAAAAAGAAAAACCTTGGTTACTACAATGGTTCGGCAGGCAAATAAAAAATTAAAAGAGAGGAAGGAAGGGGATGTTATTGTTCTTGGAAGTCCTGAATGGAATGTTGGGGTTGTGGGTTTGGTGGCAAGCTCTCTTGTTGGAAAGCATCAAAAAACGAGTTTCGTTTGGGGTCAGGATGGTAAAGGGAATATTAAAGGTTCCTGTCGTTCCTGTGGTTCCGTCGATGTGGTTGAATTAATGAATAAAGTCGGTGAAGATATCTTCACTAATATTGGTGGGCATAAGATGGCGGGAGGTTTTTCTGTTTCAAATGACCAGGTACATTTTTTAGAAGAGAAGTTGAACGAAGCCTACCAACATATAGAAAAAGGAGAAAAAAGTGATAGTTTAATGGTTGATAAAAAAATTACCCTTGATGATATTAATTGGGGAAACTATCAATTAATCGAAAAACTAGCACCTTTTGGTATGGGAAACGAAAAGCCAGTTTTTATGATTGAAGGTGTTGAGGTTTTTAATGTGAAAGTTTTTGGAAAACAAAATAACCATTTAGGTTTAGATTTTAAAAACACTAAAGGTCAAAATATTTCTTCCATTCAATTTTTTGCTGAGAATATAGAAGATGGTGAAACAAAAATTCAAAGAGGGGACAAAATAAATATATTAGTTAATCTAGAGAAGTCTACGTTCAGGAACGTGAATGAACTGCGTTTAAGAATAGTCGACTTTGTTTAAATAATTCCAAAATTAACGAACTTTTAAATGTTATCAAAATGACGTGGCAATATAGGAGAATTTTAAAACGTTTGCTAAAAACATCACTTTCTGTTTAAATTGAGTTAGGAAAAGTAAATCAAATCAAATCAAATCAACGTAAGGAGCTGTTATGAAAAGAATAGTATTAACCATTAAAGAAGAAGAATTTCGACATGCAGGGTATTCTTTTTTTGGAGTTGCTCTCCACGCAGAAACTCTTGAAGAAATAAAAGTTTGGAGAAGCAATGATGATTTCGAGAATGAAATTTCTGCACTACCTCCTGGAAAATACCGACATTTTAAAGGAGGTGAATATCTTTTTGTTGGTACTTCTTACTACAGCGGAACTAGGGAAGATTTGATTATTTATAAATCTCTTTACGATTCAGAAGAATATCCAAAGGGTACTTTATTGGCTAGATCGGTCGGTGACTTTCTCGGGACCAAGGAAACTCCTGACGGGATTGTTTCTCGTTTCGAATATATTGGTGAGTAGGGGTTGCCTTAATTCGTATTTTATGGTTGAATACAATCAGAAAAAAGAATTGTTCCGTTGTTTTCAATGACTAAAAAAAGGAGGGGGTTATGTCTGAAACAGATTTGTTTGGTTTTTTCCATAGAAAAGGGTGGCGTATTGTGATGTTTGAGGGGTCGGAGTTTAACCTTTATGATCTAAGTCATCAAGAAGTGAAGGAATTTGCCGAAAAAACTCTCAGAGAGGATAACTCTCTGTCTTCTGAAGAAAAATCTCTTCTTGGGCAGCTGATTTTGGAAGAGAAAAACAAAAGGAGGGCTATCGTCAAAACTAAAGGAACCGAAGTTCTGGTTCTCTAAAAGAAGTCGATTTCGGTCTAATCTCCTGTACCATTCGTTTGGTGCAGGAGATTTTTTTGTAATTTAGGGTGTGCTATACTTTTTATAATATGAAAATAATTATTTATACAGACGGGGGTTCTCGAAATAATCCAGGAATTGCTGGAGCGGGGGTTTATATTACAGATGGAGAGGGGAATGAGTTAATGACTGCTAAAAAATATTTAGGAATTAAAACAAACAATTGGGCGGAATATCAAGGTTTGATTATTGGTCTAGAAAAAGCAAAAGAATTATTAGGTGCAAAGACGAAAACAACTGAAGTTGAAATAAGAATGGATAGTCAATTAATTGTCCGACAAATAAATGGTGAGTATCGAGTAAAAGAGCCTTCCCTTAAAGAGCAGTTTATAAAAGTTAATAATTTAAAAACTGATTTTCCAAAAATAAAATTTGTACATATTCCTAGAAAAGAAAACAAAGAAGCTGATAAGCTGGCTAACGAAGCTATGGATTCTAAATAGGTTTACTCTGGTGTAGTTATCTTCATTTTTATTATATAATTATTGTATGGTTTTTAATTTAATTTTCTATTATTTCGGCTGGCATTATACTAAAGCGTATAGAGATATTTTTTCTTTGTGGGGGAATTTTTTAAATTTTTTTTATAATTTCTTTTCCATCAGAATTCTCCTTAGTACATTATTTTCTCCTTTCAAGAGAATGGGCGAAGAAAGAAAACGAGCTTTTGATTTTGAAGATATGTTTTCTGTTGCGATTGTTAACACTATTATGAGGGTAGTTGGTTTTATTGTGAAATCGACCATAATCATTACAGGAGCTGTCGCGATTATTGCAGTTCTTATTTTAGGGTTAGTTTCGTTAATTGCCTGGACATTAGCACCTGTTCTTTTGATAGGTATTTTTGCTTTAGGGGTAAAATTAATTATATGAGTTTAAATTTACATACAAAAGTTAAAGAAAATAAACTGTATCCAATTTTAATTTTGGAGAGAGTTTTTAGTCATAAATGGAGACATAAAATAAATAATTTTATTTTTAGTTTAATTTTTCTAGGAATAATTTTTTTAATATTTCCTTTTGTGTCAGAAAAATTTAATTTATCTAATTTAGATTTTTTGGTCTATGACCAATTGAGAGTAATTGGAGTTATCTTTGTGCTTTTTGGTTTTTGGATCAGTATTTCTTTTTTAGAGTTTTTCTTCAGGTCTTTGTATTTTAAAGAACAGGAAAAAAATCCTATTAGTTTTGAGGTTTTAAAGATTTTTAAAAAAACACGAAAGGACAATTTGCTTAAAAGTTTTTTACTTTCAGAGTCAGGCCTAAGTGTGATGTCTCGTTGCGGTATTTATAAAAGAGATATTAAAAAATTTCTTTCGGAGAAGAAAGAAGAGACTTTTACGGAAGAAATAATTTTTGATTCTCAAAATATATTTACAATTAGAGATCTCGCTGTTTATTTATATAGAAACAGTAAGGAGTTTGAAGATTTTTTGTTTAAAAAAAGCATAAGAGAAAAACAATTAATTGGTTCGGCTGAATGGATAATAAGAGAAATAGAATTAATTAAAAAGAATGAGCAGTGGTGGTCTCCTCGAAGGCTAGAAAGAATTCCTTCCATAGGAGTTGGCTTTACTCAAGGAGTTACCTATACCCTAGATAAGTTTAGTTCCGTTGTTTCTGGTTATGAAGGTCCTACAGATAAAATTTCTACCATAAAAACAAAAAATATTGTTAACAATATTGAAACTGTTCTATCGCGAGGTCGTGAATTAAATGTAATCTTGGTTGGTGAAGAGGGTGTGGGAAAGATTGAAGCCCTACAGGATTTCGCAAGAATAATTACCTCAAAAAATGTCGTTCCTCAATTGGAACATAAAAAAGTCGTACTTTTTGACTCGGAAAGGTTTGTTTCTGCTATGACAGAAAAATCTGAATTTGAACAAACTTTTCTTAATATTTTAATAGAGTCAATTAAAGCTGGAAATATTATTCTTGCTATTGATAAATTTTCTAATTTTTTATTAAGTGCAAAAAAACTTGGGGTTGAGGTTCTTCCTCTTATTGATTCTTACCTTGCTTCTGATCAACTCCAATTAATAGTTTTAAATGATTTAGATAAATTCCATAAATTTTTAGAACAAGACCCAATCATCGTTCGTCGATTTGAAAAGATTATTATGGAGCAACCTTCCTTGGAAGATACGATGGTTGTTTTAGAAGAAGTCATCCGCGATTTAGAATATCGGAATCCGATATTTTTTACCTATCTATCTTTAGAAGAAATTATCGTTAGTGCTGACCGTTATTTTTCTGAGGGTGTTATGCCAGATAAGGCCATTGATATAGCCATCGAATTGAGCTCTATTCTTGTTAAAAAGAAAAAATATATTGTTGAAAAAGAAGACGTCTTTGATTTGGTTCGTTCAAAAACAAATATTCCAGTTGGAGAAATTAAGGAAGAAGAACGAGATGGTTTGATTGCTATGGAAGATATGTTACATAAAAGAGTTATCGGTCAGAATAACGCTATTAAAGCTATGAGTAACGCTGTCCGTCGTGCTCGAACGGGAATCCAAAATTCTAAAAGACCGATTGGCTCGTTTCTTTTTATTGGTCCTACTGGAGTTGGAAAAACCGAAACCGCGAAGGCTCTTGCTGAAATCTTTTTCAAAAATGAAGAAGCTATTTCGAGGATTGATATGTCCGAGTATCAAGGAGAGGATGCTGTCGATAAACTTATTGGGTCTTTCGACACAGGGAAAATGGGCTTACTTTCAAATATTTTAAGAGAAAAACCCTATGGTGTTCTGTTGTTGGATGAGCTTGAAAAAGCAAGTAAGGGTGTTCATGATTTATTTTTGAGAATTATCGACGAAGGAATTTTTACTGATATGAATGGAAAAAAAGTGAACGCTCGGAATGTTATTTTAATAGCTACTTCAAATGCTGGTAGTGATTTAATTTGGGAAATGTCACAAAAAAATATTCTTTATGAAGATTTTGAAAAGCAATTAGTAAATACCATTATAGAAAGAGGTATTTTTAAACCAGAATTTCTTAATAGGTTTGACGCGGTTGTTACGTTTCAATCTCTGAAAAGTGATGAATTAAAACAGATTGCTGTTCTCATGCTTAAAAAACTCCAAAAACGTTTGAAAGAACGTGGAATTGATTTAGTCATTAATGATGTTGTTACTGATTTCCTTATGAAAAAAGGTTCTGACCCTAAATTTGGAGCTCGTCCCATGAATAGAGCTATCCAAGACAATATAGAACAAAAAGTGGCTGAGATGTTAATTTCGGGGAAGGTGGAAGTTGGGTCTCGTGTTGAATTTAAAGAAGAAGATTTTATTTAGAAGATTGTAAGGACAATTAGCCATGCAAAAAGATTTTTTCTATGTGGTTTTGGGTGGATTTGCGGGCGGAATATTTTTCCGTTCGTTTTTTGATTTCGGGGTTTCTTTTTCTTGGTTGTTTATATTTTTAGGAATTATTTTATTTTTCTTCTATTTGTTGAAAATAAAAAAAAGAGAAAATCACGAAAGGGCAGTCAGTTTGGAGAAGATTTTATTCTTAGTAATTTTATTAATGTCTGTTGGTTTGGGCATGATGAGGTTCGATGCTGTTGGTTTAGATAAAGATAATTTAGCTCTAGACAAATTGGTGGGGGAGAAGGTAAAAATGAAGGCAATAGTTGTTGACGAGCCTGATGTTAGGGAAAACAACACTCGTTTAATAATAAAATTCAGTGACTTAGGTCTTGAAAATACTCCTCTCAATGAAAAAGCTATTATCACCACCGGTCATTATCCTAAATTTAAATACGGAGATGAAATTAATATTTTTGGGGAGTTAAAAAAACCAAAAAATTTTGTATCAGATGATAATAGAGAGTTTGATTACATTTCCTATCTAGCAAAAGACAGAATTTATTACCAGATGTTTTATCCTGAGGTTAATTATCTTTCTAGCGGAAATGGGAATTTTATTAAAGAGAAATTGTTTGAGGTAAAAACTGCCTTTTTATTTCAAATTAAAAAAATAATTCCAGAGCCCCATTCTTCTTTGTTGGGAGGTCTGGTTGTTGGGGCAAAGGAATCACTCGGAAAAGAACTTCAAGAAGACTTTAGAAAGACGGGGTTAATTCATATTGTTGTTTTGTCTGGTTATAATTTAACCATTGTAGCTGAGTTCATGATGGGACTTTTTTCTTTTTTGCCCATTGTTTTTTCGACTCTTCTTGGCGCTGTTAGCATTATTTTATTTGCAATTATGACAGGGGCTTCTGCCACAATCGTTAGGGCTTCGGTTATGGCTCTGCTGGTGATGTTAGCTCATTCCACGGGAAGAGTTAATCAGATGACTAGAACTCTTTTTCTCGCCGGTTTTTTAATGCTTTTACATAATCCAAACATTCTAATTTTTGATCCATCTTTTCAGCTGTCTTTCATGGCAACTTTTGGTTTGATTGTTCTTTCCCCTCGGGTTAAAAAATATTTTGAATTTATTCCGGAGAAGTTTAATCTAAGAGAATCTTTAGTTGCGGTTATTTCCACTCAAATTTTTGTTTTACCTCTTATCCTGTATATGATGGGGGATTTCTCGGTTGTTTCTATTCCGGTAAATCTCCTGGTTCTTATGTTTATTCCACTAACCATGTTACTTGGTTTTTTGACTGGTATTTTTGGTTTTATTAGTTCGTTTCTCGCAATACCTTTTGCCTATGCAACTTATGGTTTACTAACCTATGAATTAAAAATAGTTGATATTTTTGCTTCACTTCCTTTTTCTTCTTTCCACATTTCTTATTTTCCAGCGTGGCTGATGGTATCAATTTATGGAATTTATTTTATTTGGTTATTAAGAAAAAAAGTTGAATGAAAAAAGCAGCCCTGGAGAAAGGGCTGCTTTGTATTGATTACTTACACCGAGTTTTTTTGGGTAGATTCAAGAATCGTTTTTGGTACTCGATTCTTTAATATTAAAAAAGTATACAATTGCCTTGGAACTGTTATCATCTCAATAGGTTTACCTATTGAGCTTTTCGAATCAATCAAACAACTTATTTTCCCAGTTTTTTTTGCCTCGTTAAATCTGGAAATCTCAGGATGAAAATGCAGTTTTTTTATATTCGAATAAAGAAGGTCATGAAAAAAAATAAATTCCGCATCACTCAATTCTAATGAAGGGCCTCCTTTTAGGTCGTATATCTTTATTAAAAATAAAATTTTGCAAGCATCCAGTGTTTCCGCGTTTAGGTAAATTTCTTCTTCTTTATCGGGAAGAGGTATCACAGACTCAAAATCATAAGTCATCCCAAGGGATCCTATTTTTAAAACCCCACTGTACTTTTGTCCTATCCCAATTTGTTCTATTCTCAAAAAAACAGTCACCAGATCTTTTTTTTCAATTTTAGCCATGGAATTCTCCTTTTATCAGATTAGTGTTTACTTATCTAATTTGAATATATCACTTTTATTGTAAATTGACTACTCTTCTTTAATTTTTTCTCCTACGTCTGAACCCGCTACATGACCGGTTGTCCAACACAATTGAAGTGAGAAGCCTCCTGATGGTCGGTTAACATTTAGAACATCACCTAGTAAATATAGGTTTGGATATTTTTTTGAAGTCATGTTTTTAAAATCAACTTCTTCTAAAATAATTCCACCGTCTGTGATAATTGCTTTGTCCAAACCAAGAGTTCCTGTTATTTCGAACCTTAAATCTTTCATTTTTTTAACAAGTTTTTTTCGCTCCTCCTTGGTGACAGAGTTGGCTTGTTTTTCTGCCATATTAATATCAGGTAGGTTTAAAATTTCTTTGGCTAGATTTTTCAATAGCATTTCTGGAAGAATATTTTTAAGAGATTTGTTTTTGTTATTTTCGAAAAGTTTCAGAACTCTTTTGTCTAAATCACTTTCTTCTGTATCTGGGAATATATCAATAGAGGCAAAAACCTTACCTTTTTTGAGTAGTTTTTTAGCCTCGAAAGCTGAGTTTATAATTAAAGGTCCTGAAACACCGAAGTGAGTAAATAGAATTTTCCCTGTTTTTTTAAATTTAACTTTTTCATCTTGAATGAAACTAATTTTCATGAAAGAAAGAGTTAGTCCAGATAATTTATGAATCCATTTTTCGTTTGTTGTAAGGGGAACCAAATTTGGGTTAGCTTCTTTAATTTTATGTCCCAATTTTTCTAACCATTTAAATCCATCACCGGTTGACCCTGTCCATTGAGCGGAAGCTCCTCCTGTTGCAATAGCAAAATTTTTAGCAAAATATTTTTCACCTTTTTTTGTTTCAATTGATTTTATTTTACCGCTTTCTTTACTCATCTTTACTACCTGTGAATCTGTTTTTATTTCACCTCCGTTTGAGCGAACGTATCTCTCTAGGAGTTTGAATACATGCTCAGCTTTTTGTGATTCCGGAAAAGCTCTTTTACGAGATTCAACCACTAGAGGTAAACCTTTTTTTTCAAAAAAATCAAAAGTATCTTTGGAAGAGAACTTGGAAAAGGGGGAGAAGAGAAAGTTTTTTGATTCAGGAAAGTTATTTAGAAATTCTCTCACGTTGAATTCAGCGTTGGTAATATTACAACGCCCACCTCCTGTAATTCTTAATTTTTTTCCTAGGTCTTTGTTTTTTTCAAGCAAAAGAACCCTGGCTCCTAATTCAGCCGCTCTTCCTGCCATCATCATACCGCTCGGTCCTCCACCGATTACAACAAGGTCATATTCTTTTTGACTTCCTTTTTTTCTCATGTTTTTTGGTTTAGCTTTGGAAATTTTACACTAAAAAGTGTGGCAATCTAAAATTGTTTGTTTAACCTAATATATTTAACCCCATTGTGTCATTCAACCCAAAAAAAAGCAATAAGAAAACCCCAGGAGAGGTTTTCTCGCGGGGTTGGCCAGAGCTTTTTTATCTAGTTTTTCCAGAAAGTGATACTTTCTGGTGTTCTGTTTTTTATAAACCAGTCGCTGGGGTTTATATCTGCCCCTTTTTCCTCCAAGACTTGGAGAATTTTTGTGGCATGTAAGTAACGAACGTTGCCTCTCACCAGGAGGATACCCCCTCTTTGGTATAATGTGCAGGCAACATTTCTTCTTCCCAGATTCACTTCTTTATCACAGAGGTCTTTTTTTGAAGTGGTTGAATGTGTCATGGTTTTTCTCCTTGTTTTTCGATGAATTAATGTTACTGTTCTGATAGAAATATACCACAGGGTGAGGAGGGGTGTCAAATGGGTAGGTTTTTTGTTGGGGGGTGGAATTAAGGTTAGGAGCCTTTTTTATTTTAGTTTGCTGACTAAAGGAAATTTATTTTGGGGAGAAAATAAATTACTGTTTAAAGGAGAATCGGTCACGAATCACTAAGTCTTTTGTTCGTCCTTCGGACTCCAAAAGCCTAAGTGTTCGCTACCCCGGCTCGCTGTCGTACTCGTTATTTTCTCCTTGGAAGAGAAAATCACTTGCGTGCGACATGCTCCGCCTTTCAACTCTCGACGAAAGCAAAACTGTTTGCTTTCTCCACTTCCACAAATTATAAAAGACGCCAGTTCTTACGAACTGGCGTCTTTTATAATTTGTGGAAGTGGCGAGAGTTGAACTCGCGTCCAAATAAAGTTTTTAAATGAGTCTACAAAGTATATTTTATTTGTTTGGTGTTTAAGATTATTAAGTATGAGCGTGTCCAGAAACTTCATTCTGGCTCTATTTCTCCAAATTTCGCCCGAAGATTTGTAAAAAATTTCTCGAAATATATTAATATTCCTTAAAATTTTTTATTTCATCTCGATCAAAATTTGGTAAAATATCCTCAGAAGCAAGCTTTTGGACACGCTCTTAAATAAACAAAACCTTAAAAATCCGATTTTCTTGACTTCGGAAATAAGCCGAAACATTCTTAAATCCTAGTTTGAAGAATATAACAATCAATTTGCTTATCAAACAGCAGCGAAATTGACCGCCAGTTTAGACTAAGCTAATGCTGGAGCAAAAGCGAAATATGGTGAAACCACAGCCTTTGCTTTTTGTGACAAGTTTGCACTTATCTTTATTGAGCCTTTTTACGAATTACTCAGTTCGACTTTGCACATATAAAAATTAGTTTATCTGTCTAAGCCTGTCACCCCCTTGCTACACCCATTCTATTCAGATTAAACCGAAGCCAATCAAAATATTTGTCCCGAATTGCAAGCAAGACGAGTATGATTAGGTGTAGCAAGCGAATGACAGTAATTAAATTTTCAACGAACTTATATATTTTTCACAAATATCAACTTTTTGTCTTAAAATCTCCCTTTAATCTCTCTGTCGACATCCCGTTGGGTATCTTTTTTCTTAATACTTTCTCTCTTATCAAATTTCTTTTTTCCCTTTACAACCGCTATTCCAACCTTGATTTTGTTGCCTTTAGTATACATTGAAATAGGTATGATTGTCAATCCCTTCTTTGCTTCTAATCCTGCTAACTTGCTAATCTCTTTTTTAGTTAAAAGCAAACGACGATTTCTCTCTGGGTCATAACTATCAGGTGCATTTGCAGGTTGGTAGGGAGGAATATTTGTGTTTAAAAGAAAGACTTCATCACCTCTTACTGTGATATGCCCCGCTTCAATATTTCCATGTTTATTTCGAATACTTTTTACTTCAAAACCAAAAAGCTCGATTCCTGCATCGAATTTTTCTAAGATTTCGTAATTAAACGTCGCTTTTTTATTTCTAATTAAAGTTGGCATACCCAAATACTAGCATTTATTGAGTATTTTTTGTATATTGTGGGTAGGAATGTGTTACTAATTTAAGTTTACAAAAAAAGGAGGAAAATCTGTGAAGGAAAAATCTAAAGAATATAAACACCCTGTAACAAAAAAAATTGTTTCTGGGTATGCTTTGGAAGAGGGCGATATCTTGGAATCTACCGATAAATATCCATCTACCAAAGACTGGGAAGATTGTCCTTGTCCAGGATCAGTACTTGGAACAAAACACGTCTTATGGATCAGACCTGAAAAAAAGAGAGTTTTAACTACAACTGAAATAGAACACCCAATAACCAGGGAAATTGCTGTTGGACGGTGGCTCGAAGATTCTGAACTACCTAAAAGAGGAGATTTATGTTTCAGAGGTCCAAAAACCAAAAAATCTTGGGTTCTCTGTCCTGAAATGTGTTTCTTTTGTGAAAAAGCTCACCCGTGTGATCGGGGCTTTCTTTTTGTAAGGCCTGAAAAATAGTTAGGTCATTTTGTCTAGGAAAAAGGCTACTTGCTTGCGAGTAGCCTTTTAAAATATTGATTTAATAAAATTAAGGTTATATTTTTGCTTTTTGTTTTAACTCTCTTTATGTATAATAAACAACATGAATCCCGTTAGAGATAAATAGAACACGGGAAATAAAAAAGATACTTAACAATTAATTAGATATGGATATGTAAATATTTCGTATCTCTAACGGGATGAAACTAAACAAAGATTTAAACAAATTAATAAAAGGTGGAAAGAAAAAACCAACTAAGAAGGGAAAAAATAAATCAGTTGGTTTGCAGTTTTTTAATAATCTGCTGACCACTCTTTTGATTTTTATGGTTATTTTAACAATCTATTCTTTTGTTCAAGAAAAAAGAAACCCTATTGAAGAAGTCACCATGTCAGATTTAGTGACAAGCATAAAAGCAGGAGAGGTTGATAGTATTAAGATTGAAGGAGAAGAATTAAAGATAATTTTAAAAGACGAAACTGAAAAGAAAACTAAAAAAGAAGTTGAGGCTTCTTTGTCTGAAACTCTAATTAACTATGGAGTAACTCCAGAGGAGTTGGGGACTGTTAATATTGATGTTACAAGACCAACGGGTCTTGGTTACTGGCTTTTAATGGCGTCACCTTTTTTGATTCCTTTGCTATTTATAGGAGTATTTATTTGGTTTATGACTCGACAGGTTAAAGGCGCGGGAATGCAAGCATTTACCTTTGGACAATCAAAAGCTCGTTTTATTGATCCTAACGACAAGAAGCAGAGGGTTACTTTCAAAGATGTAGCTGGAGTAAAAGAAGCTAAGCAGGAGCTCGAAGAGATTGTAGATTTTTTGAGAAATCCTAAGAAGTTTTTAGATATAGGAGCTCAAATACCTAAGGGTGTAATTTTAATGGGTGCTCCTGGAACAGGAAAGACTCTTCTTGCCAAGGCTGTTGCGGGAGAAGCCGGTGTACCTTTCTTCTCAATCTCCGGTTCTGAATTTGTGGAGATGTTCGTGGGTGTTGGAGCGAGTCGTGTTCGAGATTTATTTAAGATGGCCAAAGGACAAGCCCCAGCTATTATTTTTATAGATGAAATTGATGCCGTTGGGCGGGTAAGAGGAACTGGTGTTGGCGGGGGAAATGATGAAAGAGAACAAACTCTTAACCAAATTCTTGTTGAAATGGATGGATTTGAACCAAATGAAAAAGTTATTGTCGTCGCGGCTACAAACAGACCTGATGTTCTAGACCCAGCTCTTTTAAGAACGGGACGTTTTGATAGGAGGGTTGTTGTTGATTTACCTGACAGAAAGGATAGGGAAGATATTTTAACTATTCATTCTCGGACGAAACCTTTTGCGGAAGATGTTAATTTAAAAGTGATTGCAGAAAGAACACCTGGTTTTTCTGGGGCTGATTTACAATCGCTTATGAACGAAGGCGCTATTTTAGCAGCTAGAGAAAATAGAAAAACTGTTTCTCAGTATGATTTCGTTCGTTCTATCGAGAAGGTGATGCTTGGACCAGAAAGGAAAAGCCATATTTTGTCTAAAGAAGAAAAGAGGGTTACTGCCTATCATGAAGTTGGGCACGCCTTGGTTGCTTCTGTCTTAGAAGAGTCAGATCCTGTTCACAAAGTCTCTATTATTTCGAGAGGGAGAGCTGCTGGTTATACCTTTAGGCTTCCTCTTACCGAAAGAAAATTACAAACCAGACAAGAATTTTTGGATGACATCGCTGTTTCTCTTGGGGGCTATGTCACTGAAAAATTAATTTTTGGCGATGTTACTACTGGACCTTCAAATGACTTACAGGTTTCTTCTGCCATGGCGAGAGATATGGTTACAAAATATGGAATGTCTGATGAAATAGGCCCTGTTGCTCTTGAGGGTAGTGGAGGTAAAATTTCTTATATAGGAGCCGAAACAATAAATAAAGTTCACTCAGAGAAGACTGCATATTTAATTGATAGCGAGGTGACAAAAATAATTAATAACGCTCTTAATAGAGTTTCTCAGGTTCTTTCTGATCATCGTCAGGCTCTTGATAATATTTCAGAAAAATTGATTGAAGTTGAATCACTTGAAAGAGAAGAATTTGAAAAACTTTTGATTGCTAATGGGATTACACCAAAGAAAATTAAAGTATAATTAAAGTATTATAAATAATAGCTAGTCTTTTTGCAAAAATGAAAAAATTTTTAATTTTGATCGGAATTTGTTTAGTCGTTTGGGATCAGTTTTTTATTCCCTATGATTTAGATTCTATTAAGAATAATATTGCTGAAAAGAATAAAGAGGAAATTATTCCTAGTAAAGAATTTAAAACAGACGGTTGCACTTTGTGGCCAGATTCATTTTTTGACTATCAATGGGGGGAACTGTGTGTTGAACATGACATCAGTTATTGGAAGGGAGGGACTTCCGAGGAAAGATTAATTTCTGATCTTAGGTTTAAAAATAGTGCTAACGCTGTTATGAGTTATTCAGGTGATATTATGTATGTCTCCTCTAGAATTTTTGGTGGTAAATACTCACCCTTCCATTGGAGGTGGGGTTATGGTTGGAGTTATCCCTATAGCCAGCAATTATATTTGAAATGGGTCGGTTTCCGAAATGATTTTTTGAATTAATTTTTTAAAATACAGATATTCTAATTAGAAATTAGTGTCACCCGTGACTAAATCTACTTAGCGCAATCATCCTAAGGCAATATATGAAAAAAAATATTATAAAGGCAGTATTAATTTTCTTACTTTTTGGTTTAATTTGTTGGGATAGGGTTCCTGTTTCTGAAAATATAGATCAAATTCAAGAACACGCTAAAGAAGTAAATGGAGACAAAAAATTGCCTCCAAAAGAATTTAAAACAGACGGTTGCACTTTATGGCCAGATTCACTTTTAAATTATTCTTGGCAAGATAAGTGTATCGAACATGACATTCAATATTGGGTAGGGGGTACCGAAGAAGAAAGGGATTTAGCTGATTTAAGGCTTCGCGATGATGTTAATGGTGTTTTGCCGGGAATGGGGAGTATTGTTTACTTAGGTGTTCGTGCAGGAGGTCGGAGTTTTAATTCTTTAATTCCATGGCCCTGGGGCTGGGGATTCGGTTGGAATAATGGGGAAGCTACGACTAGTAGTTATTTAAATAAATAAAAAATGAAAACTTTAAAATTTAGAAAAAAATTAAGCGAATTAATTTTGTCAGGCGATAAAAACACCACTTGGCGTTTGTTTGATGATAAGGAATTATCTGTTGGTGATGAGGTTCTTTTTATTGTTTGGGAGACAGGGGAGGAATTTCTAAAAGTGAAGATTATTGATACAAGAGAAACAACCTTCGGAAATCTTACCGCAAATGACTGGGATGGTCATGAGAAATTTGATTCAGAGAAAGAAATGTATGAAACTTATTCAAGATATTACAAACAAGAAGTTGACGAAAATAGTCCTGTGAAGGTGATTAAGTTTGAGTTGGTATAAATTTTATTGGTGTACATATAAAAAAATAAAACCTGGGTTTTTTGGCTCAGGTTTTATTTTTTGTGTGTACTCTAAGATTGAAATTCTTTAGTCTATCTAAATTAAAAATGTGTGTGGGACTACCAGGACTCGTCCCGCAGTTACTAAGTCTTTTGTCATCCTTCGGGACTTCAAAAACTTAAGTACTGCTGGACGCGGCTGGGTCTTTTCCTCCTCTTCTCTACGGAAAAGAACCTCCGCCGTTCGAGTCCTGGCGTGCGCTACAAAAATATAAAACCCAAAGCTAAACGCTTTGAGTTTTTATTTTTGTGCGGAGGACTCGACTTCAGGTTTCTTAATAAAAATTTCGTCTCCGCTTCGCTCCAACTCATTTTTATTAAGAACCTGTCGTCACGGCTCGGCTGTTTTCTCCACTTCACCACAAGAGTACTTCTTATTTTCTAACTCACTTTCGTTCATAAGAAAATAATGTCGCGTTCCGAAAACATGCCTCCGCCTTTCTCGTCCTGACGTAAAGTGCGCAGGCACTTTACTGCGTGCGCACAAATATTTAGGACTCGTCCCGCAGTTACTAAGTCTTTTGTTCGTCCTACGGACTCCAAAAGCCTAAGTACTGCTGGACGCGGCTCGGCGACAAGCCTAAGTTTTTGTTTCACTCCTCTACACAAAAACTTATCTTGTGTACCGCCTCCGCCGTTCGAGTCCTGGCGTGCACTACAAAAATATAAAAACCCAAAGCTAGACGCTTTGGAGTTTTTATTTTTGTGCGCACGCCAGGACTCGAACCTGGGACCGCGGAGGTATAAGCTCCGAGCTCTACCAACTGAGCTACGTGCGCATTATCAGTTAGTAAGAGTATACCAAAATTTAATCAAAAATCTATCAAAAAGTGCCATATGTGTGTGCACATTACAAAGGACTATTGACGGAGTTCTTTTTAAGAGGTATTCTTTTGGTAGGAATTTGAAAATAAAAGAAGTTTTTACTAAAAAAGTGAGGAATCATCATGAAGATTAGATCAGCCGTTCCTTTTTTTATTTTGCTTGTTATCGTGGGACCTCCTTCTTTATTTGCAGCAGGACCTCCTTTCTTTTGGGACGGGTGTCCTTCTACTGTAGAGAGGTTACATGTGGCAGAACAGTTAGAGTTAGGAAACATTTCTGTCGCTGAACCCTATTTTAAAAAAGTAAAAGATTGTTCTATGAAAATGGCTGCGGAGGCTAATTACAAACTAGGGATTTTAACCTCTTCTCAAGCGGAGGCCTGGTTGTATTTTTTAGAAGCTACAAAACTTGATCCAGGAAATGAGAATTATCAAAAGGCTCTTAAGTCTGCTTCAAAAAGTTACAATAACAAATAAAATTAATTTCGGAATTTTTTTTTGTTAACTAAACCAAGGAGAGTACCATGAAAAAAAGTATTGTTTTTTTGGCCAGCCTTATTTTTTTCTTTGTTACGACTGTGTCTTTTTCTTTTGCCGATGATGTTCTTTCTTTGCCTAGTCAGGAAAGGGCGAAAGAGGCTGTCGCTTATTTGGAAAAAAACGGTGACCCTGGTCTTGCTATTTCTTATTTTTCGGATAAAGCTGCCTATTATTTGGCAGTATCTGCAGGGTTAAGATTAAAAATTGAGTTTTTAAAAGTAAGGCCCAATAAAGGGGCTAATGAAACTTACTTGATTGATTCCTATGAGAGGGATCGTCAACAATTAAGGACAAGTGCAGCCGAAGCTGCTTATTTCGCAGGAAACCTGGCCTATACGAGGTCTTTAGTAGAAGCCCTTTATTTTCAAAAACTTTCTGTTGCTTTGGTTAATAACCCAAAGTATCAGCAGTCCTTAAAAAAAACTCAGGATGAGATTCAAAAAAGGATGGGATTAAAAAAATCATAAAATAGTCTTCTTCCGAAAGACCCTGTGCAGGTTTAGTTGCACAGGGTTTTTTTATTTTTAAAAAACTATTACCGTTGCTTTATTTTTTTAGAAATGGTTTACTTTAAGTAGGTGAGTAAACATTGTATCTTCTTATTAATTTAAGAGTTTGGAGGTCAACATGTCTAAGAAAAAATGCACTTCTTGTCGAGGATGTTCTCCAGAAAAAAAGACTCAAATTTCTTCTGTAAAGCAATATCCACAGAGAGAAGTTGAACAAAAAAGACCTTTTAAGAAAGGTAAGGGTAAAAATATTCCTTATCTGGTGTTAGCCCTTAGTGAGAGAGAAGGACGGCTATCATTTTCTGTTCCTGCTGTAGAGAAAGAGCAGATTCCAGTTCTTTTGGAAAAGTTACTTCGTCTTGATAATGAAAATAGTATAGACCTCTTCCAGTTTGAAGGAGTCCAGATTTTGGTTAGTCACGGTTTCGAGTCAGGAAATCTTCATCATGTTGTTGCTTCAGACAATTAAACAAGCCTACTCAAAATGCACCTCCAGCCCCTCTAATCGCTTGGCGATTAGAGGGTGTTTTTTTAATTCAGGGTCTTTTTCTGTTAGTTTAATTGCTTCGGTTCGGGAGGCTTCAACCATTTTTAAATTTTTTATAGCCTCCATTCCTATATCAGAGATACCCCATTGTTTCCCTCCAGATAATTCTCCAGAACCTCTTAACTTCAAATCAAACTCAGCTAATTCAAAACCATTTTTTGCTGTCTTAAGTGCCCTTAATCTATCAAGAGTTTGTTGTGTCTTGGTATCGCTAAATACGAAACAATAGGCTTGGTCGTTGCTTCTAATTACACGACCTCTTAATTGGTGGAGTTGAGCTAATCCAAATCTTTCCGCTCCTTCAATGATTATCATTGTGGCATTGGGAACATTCACTCCAACTTCAACAACAGAAGTTGCAACAAGAATATTTGTTTCTTTATCTTCAAAAGATTTCATTACTTCTTCTTTTTCGGATGGCTTCATTTTACTATGAAGAATATCAATTTCGTATTCAGGAAAAATCTCCTCTTTGAGTTTTTTTGCTTCGGCTTTCACAGACTTAACCCGAAGAGCCCCTGCTTTGTCAGGGTCAGGTTCTTCAATGCGAGGACAAATTACATAAAGCTGTTTTCCTTCTTCTAATCCTTTTCTTATGGCTGAATAAGTTTGCTCTCTTTTGTCAGGTGTAACTATTTCGGTAATAATAGGTTTTCTTCCTGTGGGCATTTGGTCGAGAAGAGTTAAATCTAAATCGCCGTAGATAGTTAAGGCAAGTGTTCGAGGGATAGGGGTGGCGGTCATACTTAGTAAGTGTGGAATAACATCATCTTTTTTTGTGATTAATTGTCGTTGCTTTGTACCAAATTTATGTTGTTCGTCTACAATCACATAGGCTAAGTGTTTAAATTTAACTGATTTTGAAATAAGGGAATGAGTTCCTATCAAGATAGGTATCTCACCATTCTCAACCCATTTCAAAAGTTGGGTTCGAGAAATATTAGTCGATTTTTTTGGGTCGGTTTTTGATGGAAATTTTCTGCAACCGCTTGATGTAATTAATCCAATATTCATATTGAAGTTAGAAAAATACTCAACAAAAGATTCAAAATGTTGTTTTGCTAAAATTTCTGTTGGTGCCATGTAGGCAACCTGTAAATTACCGACTTTTTTCCCAGCGGGTTTAGAGGAACAAATAGCATAAGCTGTTGTGGTTGCTACTGCTGTTTTTCCAGAACCAACATCACCTTCAAGTAATCGAGACATCGCATAATCTTTTCCAAAATCTTCTAGAATTTGAGAGATAGATTTTTTTTGAGAGTCGGTTAATTCAAAAGGGTAAGTTTTTGTTAAAACCTCGGTGTCTTTTATTGTTTTATCTATTTTGAAAGACTGATTTTGCTGGTATTCTTTTCTTTGTTTTTGTCTAATGAGTTGGATAAAAAAGATTTCTTCAAAAGCAAATCTTTTTCGTGCCGATTGAGCGTCGGGTTCTTTTTTTGGGGAATGAATCCAAATCAGAGCCGTCTTTAAAGAGGGGAGGTTATATTTTTTGATAATTCTTGCTGGAATGGGGTCTTCTATTTCATCTAATAAACCAGATTCAAATATTTTTTTAATATTATGATAAATCCATTGTGAAGAAATACCTTTGCTCTCAGGATAAATAGGGAAAATAAAATTATCTTCTCCTTTATCGATCTCTTTAAAAAGACCCACTGGAATTTCTTCGGATATTTCATATTCTGGATTGGCTAGATAAGGGCGACCGTTTCTTTCTGAAATTGTTCCGCTAAATTTTGCAAAAGTTCCTTCGGGCAACATTTTTGATATATAGGGTTGTCGAAACCAAACAGCATTAATCACTCCTTCATTATCTTCGAGGGTCGCTTCGGTCATTGGGATTTTTTTGTAATAAGCTTTTGTGGCTTTTATTCTCTTAACTCTTGCGTAGATAATAACTTTTTCTCCTTTTTGGACAGATTTTGTGTTTTTAATTTCGTCGGTGTTGCTGTAACGAGAAGGGAAATAATAAAGTAAGTCTCGGACAGTTTCAACACCGAGTTTTTTCAACGCTTTTTCTTGGGTTTCCGAAATCCTTGGAAAAGTCTTTTTGATTTTTGAGTTGAGTTCCATGGGATTAAGTATAAATTATGTGAAAGGAATTATAAAGTAGGGTTTAAAAAAATATGCGATTGAGAGGAGATGTTTAGTATTTTTATCTTATTTTATACCAACGCCCCACCCTCTAAGAGGGTGGGGCGTTGGGGGGGGGTGTGATTAAAAAGGTGACTGACCCCTTTTCCTCAAAAATTTGCAAAGTAGCCCCCCCATAGTGTAGAATACTATTCAGATTTGTTCTTAAAAAATCGACCCTAATCCATACGGACGGGTAAAAAGTTCCTAATTAAATCTGCCAAAATATTTGGCTTTTCTTTTTTTTATAAAACTTTTAAAAACATAAAGGAGGTGTTAATACAAAAGGTGAAAAATGGAACAAAATAAGAAATTATAAAATTTCTTATCAACTGAGGTTAAACTCAAAAAAACAAGAAAAAGGAGTTCGTGATGAAAAAGTCCATATTTACTGCTTGTTGTTTGTCTATGGTGTTGTTGGGGAATTCTTCGGTTTATGCGGATCAGGTTGTTTTTCAACCAGGATCTGTTCAAGGAAAAGATATGTGGCTTTCTTCTGTGTATAACAATACTGCTGTTGATGACGATAAACTGCAAGTAGGTGGCTGGGGAGATTGGTACAGAACTCTTATCCAGTTTGATCTTACTGATTTACCTCCAGTAGCAACCTCGGTAGATATGTACATGTATGCCTATGATCGTGGTGATTCTTCTACGCCTGTTTCAATGATTTGGTATTTTTTAATGAGTAGTTGGGATGAACAAACTCAAGATTATTATGACCCTCTTTCTGGGGGTTATCTTGGAGTTCTCCCTGCACCAACACCTAATTCCTGGTATGGTATTCTCAATATAACCACCGCTTATAATTGGTGGAAAGCCGGAACCTATGCAAATTATGGTTTTGCTTTCTTGGCGACAGATAACAACAACCAGTTCAATGTATTCAGAAGTTCTGATTACAGTGATTATCGGTACAGGCCGAAGCTGGTTGTGACTTATGATGGGGCGAATTTGGGTTTTCCTCTTTCGGGTTATACTCCTTATAATGCGCCAATCAGTGCTGTCTTGGATCATTCCATGACCACAGGAGGTGGATGTGCTGACGGGCTTGTTGTTGCTTATACGAATGAAAGAGGATCTTCTCAATACGACCATTCCAATTGGTATGTATACGGAGAATCCCTGTCTTGTGTAAACGATATCTTGTATGGCTACAAGAATGGCAATCCTGGTACAGTCTTTAGCATCAATAATCAGTATGACACCAGTTCTGGAAATGAGGACGGCTACTATCTCTTCTATGATGGTCACACTGGATACGATTACCCCATTGCTAATACAAATGTCTATGCTGCTGCTTCGGGGACTGTTACTGTTCCCAGCCCTAACCCTTATAATCAGGTGAACATAGATCACGGTAATGGATTTGTTACCTACTATCTTCATTTGAGTCAGATCTATGTCTCCACTAATGATTATGTTACGAAAGGTACTAGCTTAATCGGCAAAACGAGTGACCACCTTCACTTCACGGTGAAAAAGAATGGCCAGCGCGTTGATCCTTATGGATGGCAAGGTGAATACGGGACCGATCCACTTCAAGTTAGCGGAAATGACAATGTTTGTCTTTGGGACTTTTGTCAGTAGTAGTGAGTTTTACTATTACGAAACACTAATTAATTTAAAAACCCTTGCTTCTCAGCAAGGGTTTCTTTTTATTTTATAAATTTGAAGTTTGATATAATGGTATTTTCAAGTTCTTTTTGATAACTTTCATTATCTTTACCAGCGTTTATTTTAACATCAACTAACTTGTCTCCGTCGGTTATTAAGATTTGAGATAAACCTTGTCTCTCGTATAACGTTATTTCAAGATCATTAATCAAATATTCTTTTATTACATTAACTGGCATAATTTCTGTACTAATATTGTTTAAATATTCTTCTGGAGATGAATAGTTTGTATTCAAAACAGAAATTGTTGGGGGATACCACCCATTTCTTACGCTAGGATTTTTAGAAATTACGACACGATCTCCTCGACAAGTAGAAATGTCTTTAGCAACCCCGCTTTCAGAACCTGAAATGAATTGATACATATACCAATTTTTCGGATATTTAAACTCATATCCGTATTCTTCGTTCCTGCAAGTTTCCCAATCTGATGTATCTAATAATGTTTGTTCTGTTATTGTAGCGGTTTCACCTGTATCAACGCTTTGATTCTTGGTTTTTGAAGATAAATAAAAACCACTAAGAATAATTCCTAGAATAACAATTGAGCTTAAAATAATTTTATTTTTCATAAACCGAATTATACCATAACTCCAAGTGTTTTTTAATTTTGGGATAAAGATTTTTTGTAAAAAAAAGTCTCTAGCACTTTTTGGAGTACAGTTCAAAGAGGGGGGCGTTTGAGGGTTTTTAGGGTTTGTTTGATAGAAAAGGTGACTGACCCCTTTTCCTTTATCAAAAACAGTCCTCGTATTGCTGGTAGAATATTTATTTTATCAGGAGTATCGGCTTTAATTGTTATGAGTATGCGGATAGCAAATATTTTGTTTTTATTTACAGAATCTTATATCGGGATGATTT
Organism: Patescibacteria group bacterium; assembly: GCA_018821685.1. GTDB lineage: Bacteria > Patescibacteriota > Minisyncoccia > Phycocordibacterales > UBA12079 > UBA12079. The sequence continues at coordinate 4,888 of JAHJLO010000041.1, read as the reverse complement.
TAGTTCTTACACCTCTTGTTTTTATTATAATTGGAATTTCTGCACTGATGAGGAGTTGAGGCATTATTTAAAATCCCAAAAGGAGAAATTGGCACAGCTTTTCAATCAATTATTTACAAAAGCAATTAAATGACTATAAAAAGGCCTTTAGTTTTTTCTAAAGGTCTTTTTTTGATTTTAATATTGAAATTAAATAGTGAATAATTAAAAAGATTAAAAACCAATGAAACAACCAAAAATGAAAATACATTGATATTAATGAGCATAGAGATAAAATAGATGTAAAAAATAATGTGTATTTAATTGTGTGGGTGTGAATTAATTCAGCTAAAGAATATATTAGTGAATATAAAAAGAGAGTTGGTAAAAATACAACCGCAAAAAATTTGGATTCATTTAAATTTGCACCACCAAAGTTCACTAGAAAAACCAATCCTAAAAAAGAAAAAGTTATTAGAACTAAAAAACTGACTGTAAAAGAGGTTGTGATTTTTTTAATGTCTTTCATGATCACTTAATAATATCATATTTTATTTAAAAATAAGACAATTCATTATTTTATTAAGTTTTTATCTAATTTATTACCAACAACAAATCGCTTAGCAAAGGTCTCTTTCTCTGTCATTAATATATATATGGAAACGAATACATTATTGTCACAACAAACTAAATCCGCAGTAATTCCAGATATTAAATTAAAGTATTGCTTATATGCTAGAAAAAGTACTGAATCAGATGAACGACAAGCTTTATCGATTGATTCTCAGGTAAAGGAAATGTTGCAGATAGCCGAAAGAGAAGGACTTGAAATTATAGATATAAGAAGAGAATCAAAATCAGCTAAAGACTCAAATAATAGACCTGTCTTTAAAGAGTTATTAAAAGATGTATCGAATGACCGATTCAATGCGATTCTTACATGGGCTCCTGATAGATTATCTAGAAATGCAGGAGACCTTGGTTCGGTTGTTGATTTAATGGATGCGAGAAAACTTGTAAGTATTCGTACCTATGGACAAACTTTTTCTAATTCTCCAAACGAAAAATTCTTATTAATGATTCTTTGTTCCCAAGCTAAACTCGAGAATGATAATAGAGGAATAAATGTAAAACGAGGATTAAGGACGAGATGTGAAATGGGATTATGGCCGACTTGTCCACCGACTGGATATTTTAAAGAAAAAAGAATGGATCGAAAATGTGAATGTATCATTGATGAAGAAAGAGCGCCTGTTATAAAACAAATATTTGAAAAAGTAGCATATGAAAAATGGTCTGGAAGAAAACTTTATCATTGGCTTAGATTTGATTTAAATTTTAGAACAGAAGCAGGAAAGAAACATTTTAGTCTAGGTAATATTTATCGGATGTTAGAGAATCCATTTTATTACGGAACATTTGAATACCCACGAGGTAGCGGTAACTGGTACCAGGGAAAACATAAGCCAATTATCACCAAAGAACTTTTTGATTTAGTACAGGATCAAGTAAAAAATTCTCAATTGGTTCGTAAGGAAAATATTGAATTTGCATTTACCAAAATCATGAAATGTGGATTATGTGGGTCTGGAATATCAGCTATGGAAAAGTTTAAAAAACTAAAGAATGGAGATTTTAACAGGCATGTTTATTACGGTTGTACGAAAGCGAAAGATAAATATTGTAAATGTGGTTATATCAACGAAACTGATTTAATTAAAAAACTACAAAACATAACAGATAAATTAGATTTCAAAAAAACTGCAATAGAAAACAAAATTAAGTCAGAAGTAAAAAGATTTAAAAAATTCCAAAGTATGGTTAAGGGGAAGTGTGACAAAATTGAGGTAAACGAGATAGATATAAGAAATTATATAAAATTTATTCTCAAAGAAGGCGAGGACCAAGAGAAACGAGAATTACTGAATTGCTTAACGGGTAGAATGGAATTAAAAAACAAAGAGGTTTACATGTGTTAAGTTGCATTATTTTTAACACCATGCTATGCTTTACACATGTTAACTTATATATATATATGTCAATAGATAAATCACAATTCATTACCCCTACCCAACTAGCAAAAGTACTTGGTATTTCTCGTGTTGCGGTACATCAAAAAATAAAGAAAGGAGAAATAAAAGCAGATGATATAAGCGTATCCTCAAAAGCTTCCTTTTTAATACCTGTAAAAAATCTCTCTAAAGAAGTTCAGGAAAGAATTAAAAAAGAACAAAAGAAGGCTACAAAATCTGTTTTAAAGAAAAACAAAGACCATAGACACGACTTAGATTTTGAAAAAGATTTATGGGAAGCGGCGGATAAACTACGAGGTAATATTGATGTTTCAGAATACAAACATATTGTTTTAGGTTTACTCTTTCTGAAATACATATCTGATGCTTTTTATAAAAGGCGTGAAGAACTAGAATCGCTTACTCGTGACAAAAAAAATAGCGATTATTACGTAGAAAACGAAGAAGCCAGGAAACAGATTTTAGATACTAAAGATTTTTATACAAGTATAGGGGTATTTTATGTACCAGAAAAATCTCGTTGGGAATATTTACAAACAAAGATAATGTCTTCTGATGTTGGTAAGGTGCTTGATACTGCAATGGATCTTATTGAAAAAGAAAACCTTGCACAACTTGAAGGAGTTCTTCCAAAGATTTACACAAAAACCCATCTCGACAGTTCTGTTATCGGAGAATTAATCAATATTTTCTCTCGCATAACTTTTGATCATGATTTTGATAAAGAAAAAGATATTCTTGGAAGAATATATGAATATTTCCTTGGGCAGTTTGCTTCTTCGGAAGGTAAACGTGGAGGCGAATTTTTTAGTCCACGTTCATTAGTTAAAGTTTTGGTAGAAGTTCTCGAGCCTTATGAAAATGCTCGAGTACTAGATCCTGCTTGTGGTAGTGGAGGAATGTTTGTATCTATGGGTCAATATTTAGATGACCACGGAATGGACCCGTCAAAACTTGCAATAAGTGGGCAAGAAAGTAATACGACAACACTAAGACTTTGCAAGATGAATATGGCTATTAGAGGATTGTCAGGGAAAATTGAATTAGGAAACACATATTATCAAGATAAATTTCCAAACCTTAAAGCGGATTTTGTTTTAGCAAACCCTCCTTTTAATGCTGACTGGGAACCTTCAAAACTGTCTGACAATGATCCGCGAATGATACTTGGAACTGCACCAAGCAGTAACGCTAACTTTACTTGGATTCAGCATTTTATTCATCATCTAGCACCAAATGGTTATGCTGGCTTCGTTATGGCAAATGGGGCACTAGGTGTATCTGGAAAAGAAGGAGAACTTCGTAAAAACCTTATCGAACAAGATTTGGTTGATGTGATTATTTCGTGTCCATCAAAACTTTTCTATAACGTAGGATTACCTGTTTCTCTCTGGTTTATTGCAAAAAACAAAGAGGGTGACAGATTTAGAAATAGAAAGGGAGAAACTTTATTTATCGATGCAAGAGATCTATTTGAACAGATATCTAGAAAACAAGTTGTATTTACGGATGAACATATTGATAAAATTTCAGGAATAGTTAGATCTTGGAGAGGTGAAAAAGGAACTGGTGAATATAAAGATATCTCCGGATTTTGTAAATCAGCAAACTTAGAAGAAATTGATAAAAAAGGCTTTGTGCTTACACCTCAAAGATATATTGGTTTATCTGAAGAAGAAGATGACGGGATTCCATTTGAAGAAAAAATGGAAAAGCTTTCTGATAAATTAAAAGAAGCTTTTAAAAGTGGCCGAGATTTAGAAAAGCAGATTGAAAACAATCTTAAAGAACTTGGATTTTAAATTTTATGCCTAAAACAAAAAATAAAAAAGAATATATCTTATTAGATACGAACATGTATCATGGTTTTTTTGTTGACGACGATTTTGAAAAAACAATTTTACCTATATTTAAGAAAATACATTTAGCAGGGTATCACTTTTTGATACCTCAACAAATCGTCGATGAAATTAATAGAAATCGTTATTCTAGTTGGGCAAAATACAAAAACACAAATCTTATTAAAACGTTAGAAGCTATTGTGCTGTGTATTGAAAAAGATGAAATTAAGGATCTTTCAAACACATCTAAATTAAAAAAGCAGATAAATACAAAAATTGATAAATTAAAAAAAGAAGATTTAAAATCTTATAAAACAATGACGTCACCTAAGGCGGAAAATGTAATTAATTCATTATTAGAAATATCAATTTTAATACCTGATAATATAAAGATAGTAGAAGCTGTAACTTTGAGAAAAATCAAAGGTAATCCACCACTAGACAAAAATGGTGGCGAAGATAAATCCTGTGATCGTTATATTTGGGAATCCGTATTGAATTATTTTAACGAAAGCAATATTAGAAGACCAAAGTTATTTTTGTTTACTAAAAATAACTCTGATTGGTGTATAAAAACTAACGAATCAAAACATATATTGAATCCATTTCTAGTTAATGAATTTAAATTAAAATTTAATGGTTATTTAATTTGGTCAAATGACTTAAAAGACTTGCCTAAAATTTCCGAAAAAGATAAAAAGAGTGTAGAAAAAATTGAGATTGAATTAAAGGAAAAAGAAATTCTTGAAAAAATTCAATCAATCATTGCTGAAAGACTTAGAATAAGTAACTCTTGGGGTAATACAGATAAAATTATAATCAAAATCCTCCCTTATATAAAAGATTTTAACTCTAATACCATTTCAGAAATCTTGAAAGCGTCAATAGAAAACCAAGATTACAGTCTTGGTCCATATAACCAAGTTATAGATGCGTCAAAAGCAAAGCTACTATTTATAGCTTTATATAATAGATCTAAAGAAATCGATTTTTCACTTAGCGAATGGAAGTCGTTTTATTTATCTTTAGATGAAG